>DAOUQK010000274.1 GCA_030625695.1 Paracoccaceae bacterium
AAGCAGTTCGCGGATGCAATTTTGCAATTCCTTCGTGAAACCATCCCTATGAAATGGCGTGATTTCCGCAGCAAGGTCACAGACAATTTCCGCATCATATCACATCAGAACTTTCGGGTTTTGGCGTAAGGGCGGTATAAAGATCTCCCTGCGCCGAACATCGCCGATATCGACGCAGACTTTGCCAAGGCGCGCGACAGTGAAACGGTGAAAGCCTGGGACGCGTTTTTGACGACTTACGCATCCACGCCCAATGCGCCAACGGTCCTTAAGGCACGGAAACAACGGGATCTGGCGGTTGAAACGGGGCTGATTCTGACCATCGACGAAAAAAAGCACATCGTGTATGTTTTGAACTCAAATTACGGCAGGATATTCGACGTTGCGCCATTTCGAGTATGGGATAGCGCCAAATTGCCTTGGTTGAATGTGCAAGATCGGCAATATTGGTTGAATGTGCAAGATCGGCAATACTTGCGGAAATACTCCAAATCCGCCGGACACCCGGAATCGGAATACTTGACGCAAGCCATGGCCGATTTGTTGCTGAAGGAAGACCTCCCGCTTGTTTTGAATGACAAATGGGGGAGCGGACCTCGCAAGACGCACGATGACTGGACCAGCATGGTTGTAATCAGTGGAAAATATTGCAGAATATTGACCAACGCCACCAGTGTCTCCGGATGGAGTCCGTATTTTGCCCCTCAAATGACTTTCCAAGCGACAAGGTCACAAGGAAAGAGTCTGCTTTCTTTCCAGATGGTGAAACCTAATCCATATACGCTTGCCGACTCCATTTACGCTTTGGTCGATGGTAGACGGTACAAACTGCAACTGAAACGTGGGAAGCTAAGGCCCCGAAGTGTGGGCGAGAACCTTCTTTCTGATGATGTCATGAAAGCCATCAGAAGAGGTCAGAAGATCGAAGTAATTTCCGCGGGCAAGGACGGAAAGGTAAAGACAAAAGTGGCGTTCTCGGCAAGTGGCTTTACCTCGGCCTTCAACCAGATGATGAAAGATTGCAACCGTCCGGGTTTGAGCGCGTGGTTCCGATAATTGATCCGCCTCAAAACCGCACTGTGATCTTGTCGGATCAGCTGTGGCAAGAGGGCACCACCTAAGAAGGGCAGATGCGCCATTGCCACGTATTTTGCCGTCTTTTCAGAGCGGCACTTGTCTCTAACGGGTCAGGCTGGACCCATTGATGATTCGATGGATCAGAACCAATCCGTGACATTCCGTCGCGTCACACTCCTGTAGGGGGGACCACCGATCGAGAGTTATCTCGTCAGACCCACAGGCAGCGAACAAATATCAGACCGGTTGGCAACGGGACACCCTTAGGCGCGTTCGGAATATTCCATGGTGTCAGTGTTGATCACGATCATCTCGTCCGGCCCCACAAAGGGCGGCACCATAACCTTGACTCCATTGTCCAGAACCGCCGGCTTGAACGAATTGGCGGCGGTCTGACCTTTGACAATCGGCTCGGTCTCGGCAATCTTGCAGACGACCTTCTGCGGCACCCGCGCGCTCAGCGCTTCGGCCTCGTAAAACTCGACCACGATGGTCATGCCATCTTGCAGGAACGGCCGCCGGTCGCCAAGGATTTCTGTAGGTAATTCAACCTGTTCGTAGGTTTCCGTGTCCATGAACACCAGCATTCCGTCGTTCTCATACAGGAACTGCTGGTCCTTTTGTTCCAGCCGCGCGCGCTCAACCTTATCGGCACTGCGAAAGCGTTCGTTCAGCTTGGAGCCATTGCGTAGGTTGCGCAATTCGACCTGGGCAAACGCCCCGCCTTTGCCCGGTTTGACGTGATCGGTCTTTACCGCCAACCAAAGCCCGTCGTTATGTTCGATGACATAGCCCGGGCGGATCTCATTACCGTTAATTTTCGGCATTCTGTTAATCCTTGCTTAAGGTTGATGATTTACTTGGCGACCCTATATCTGGCGGGGGGTAAGGTGGCAAGACAACGATAGTTCGTGCTGCACTTGCAGCAAGACATGCGTTGAACGCATAGGAGGTATGCATTTTTGGTCTATCCGAATCGTTCTGGATAGGTCATACAGAACGCCAGCCTGAGAATTGCAAGAGCAAGAACAACAAAGGAATCGAAATGAAAGATTTCGTAGACGGCACGGCCTTTAATAACGAACAAGGCAATCGTGCGCGTAAACTTTTTGCGGCCGTGGTACTGGCCGCCCTGGACGACGCCATTGCCGACGACAAGAAATATGGCAACGGTCCGGAACAGATCGCCCGTTGGGCCCGTTCACGCGATGGCCGCGAAGTGCTTAGCTGTGCGGGCATCGACCCGAACGAGCGGGTTGTCACCGGTCTGATGGAATTTGTCGGGCGTGGTGTGCGCACCTCTGTGGCGCTATCGCGCGAAGAGAGCGAGCGGCGTAATGCGGCGGCGCAACAGGCCGAAGCGGCCTGATTGCTGACGCAATCGTCTGAGAGTTAATTCAACGCGCCTCAAATCCGGGGCGCGTTTTTCATTTTGAAGTGTGGTGCGAATTGTGCCTGATATCAGACCCACCTTGCCGCCTCGGTTCCCTGTTACAAGAGAACAGATTGAGACCGTGGTTGAGCGGTTCTATGTGCGGGTGCGCGAAAACCCCATCATCGGCCCCGTGTTTCTGGAGAGCCTGACTGAATCGCGTGAAATCTGGGGCCCGCATGAGGCAAAGATCGCCGGGTTCTGGGCCAATGCGATCCTGTATGAACGATCATATGACGGCAATCCGATGATGGTCCATTCCGGCATCTCTGCGCTGAAGCCCGAAATGTTTGACGTCTGGCTGGATCTTTTTGCCGACACTTTGCGTCAAACCCTGCCCGAACCGACCGCCGCCGCGTGGGAGGCCTTGGCCCGCAGGATTGGCCGTGGTCTGCGAATGGGGGTTGAAACCGCCCAGTATGATCCGACACTGCCGCCAAAGTTTTAACAGGGGCACATCGTGGCACGATCCATCATGATCCAAGGCACCGGCAGCAATGTCGGCAAATCGCTGGTGGTGGCCGGGTTGGCGCGGGCGTTTACCCGGCGGGGCCTGAAGGTCGCGCCGTTCAAGCCACAAAATATGTCGAACAACGCAGCCGTAACGGTGGATGGCGGCGAAATTGGCCGGGCGCAGGCGCTGCAGGCACGTGCCGCCGGGTTGGAGCCGCATACGGATATGAATCCGGTGCTTTTGAAACCCGAGAGCGAGACGGGTGCGCAACTGGTGGTTCAGGGTAAGCGACAGGGGGTGGCGCAGGCCAAAGCATATCAGCGCGACAAGGCCGGGTTACTGCCAGTGGTGTTGGAGAGTTTTGGCCGGTTATGCGAAGGTTATGATCTGGTTTTGGTCGAAGGGGCCGGCAGCCCGGCTGAGACCAATCTGCGCAGCGGTGACATTGCCAATATGGGGTTTGCCGTGGCCGCACACGTGCCGGTGGTTCTGGTGGGTGATATCAACCGGGGCGGGGTGATTGCCCAGATTGTTGGGCATAAGGCGGTTATGGACGCGGGCGATGTGGACGCGGTTGTCGGCTTTGCCGTCAACCGGTTTCGTGGCGATCATAGCCTGTTTGACGGCGGGCGTGATGACATTGAACGGCGCACCGGGTGGCCGTCACTGGGGGTGATCGGTTGGTTTGACGATGCCTGGAAACTGCCGGCCGAGGATATGCTGGATATTGCCTCGCATAAAGGTGGTGCCTGCAATATCATCGTGCCGCAACTGGCGCGGATGTGCAATTTCGACGATCTTGATCCGCTGGCCGCCGAACCCGAGGTGACGATTGAGATCGTGCCACCGGGGCGTGCCCTGCCGGGCGACGCCGATCTGGTGCTGATTCCCGGCAGTAAGTCGACGCTGGGCGATCTGGCGTTTTTGCGGGCACAAGGCTGGGACATTGACCTGCGGGCGCATCATCGGCGGGGGGGGCGCATTCTGGGGCTGTGCGGTGGCTATCAAATGCTGGGGCGGCATCTGTCGGACCCGGACGGAGTTGATGGGCCGCCGGGCGAGATTGCGGGGCTGGGATTGCTGGATGTGACAACGGTGATGGGCGGCGATAAACGCCTGCGGCAAGTCCACGCGACCACCCTGCCCCACCACGATCCGGTCACGGGGTACGAGATACACATGGGGGCCACCGACGGACCCGATTGCGCGCGGGCGTGGTTACAAATTGACGGACGGCCCGAGGGGGCGACGTCGCCGGACGGATTAGTGCGGGGCAGTTATCTGCATGGGATATTCGCCTCGGACGGGTTTCGGGCGCGGTTTTTAGCGGAATTGGGTCATTCGTCAAGTGCGCGGTATGAGCACGAGGTCGAGGCCACGCTGGATGCGCTGGCGGACCATCTGGAACGGTATATGGACCTTGATCTATTGTGGTCATTGGCGCGCGAGCCACTGGTCTGAAAACCCAGGGGCTTAACGATCAGAGGGCTTCAGTCCAGTTCCTGCGCCGTCAAAGCCCGGTGAATTTCGCGGCGGACCAGTTTACGGACATTACGGGTAATGCGTTCGCCCAACGCACCCTGCAATTCCTGACGCACGATATCAGCGACCAGCTCTCGCAGGCTCTCTTCATCCAGAATCGCGTCGTCACCTGCCATAAGGTCAATGGGTTCATCGCTGCTTTGAGGGTCTGAGTTCACAGGCGCCTGAGCTACCTGAGCGGCGGCCTCAGTGAAATCCGTGACCTCTTTGGCACTGTCCGTTTGATCAGTCACCTCATCTGAAATGTTAGGTTCGGGTTGCGTGGGCGGCACTTCGGATGAACGCGCTTCAGTCTGGTCCTCGGCATCATGATCCTGCCAATCGATGGTCTCGACCCTTGTTCCGGCATAATCGTCACCCAATTCGCCGTCCGGTTCCCACTGATCCTGAGTCTGGCCGATTTTTGCCTCAAGGGCGGCGATCTTGGCCCCTAAGGTCGCCGTGCTGTAGGGCGTGTCATCTTCCGGGTCATTGTCAGATTCGGTGCTTTCTGTGTCGTCCAGATCATCCGCAAACGGACTTTCCGGGTCAGCCTGTTCCAAGGCCTCCTCGCTTGACGCAGCTTGCGGTGTTACCTCAAATGG
>DAOUQK010000364.1 GCA_030625695.1 Paracoccaceae bacterium
GGTCTGGCCGACGTGACGCCAGCCGGTCGGGGCCGGGCCAGTGAACAGGACAAACTGGCTGATTGCCTGAACCAGCGCCCCGGCGGGGACTTGTTGCAGCGCTTTCAGGCGAGGAAGATTCCATTCTGCAGCCAAAGGCCCGAGGTAGGGCTGGCCGGGGGCAAACCCAATGGCGAGAACCCGCACCCTTGAAGAGCCCAGACGTTCGATAGCCTGCGCTTCGCTTAGGCCCGCCGCATCTGCCGCTTCCGCCAATTGCGGGGCCAGATCAGTGCCAAAAAGGCAGGGGATGCGCCAGAAGGTCCGCCCGGCGGGCATGTCTGCCTGGAACCAGTCGCGAGATTGCAGCAAGTCAGAAAGACGCGCATGCAAGGCGGCGTGGCTGAGACGCAAAGGATCAAAACGCACAAAAGCAGAGGCCAGCGAGGTTGACGTCTCACCTATGCCGTCTTGTGCGAGCTGCTGTAATTCAGCGTGAAACGCCAGGGCGGCGCGGTTTGATTGCTCACTTAGCTGACTGGCAAAGGTGACCAGCATACCATCCAGTCCGATGTTGCGGATTATTGGAAATGGGCGCGCAGGTTCAGCCATCAGGTTGTGTTCTCCTGCCACCAGGCATCAATCTCGGCCCGGGTAATGCGCGCGGCAAGGCCGATACCGACCAGTTGGGTTGGTATATCTTCGGGGCTTGGGCGCATGTCGACATTACGCCCAACCACCTGCACCAGCAAGGTTCCACGCTCCTTGGTGGCGATCATGCCTTTGAGGCGGAACAGGGCGTCGGGACGGGTACGCAAGGCGGTATCAAGCTGAGCACGGGTAAGTCTTGCGTCACCTTGGTAGGACCATGAAACATAAGACGCATGGGCCTTGCCGGGGGTCTTGGCCATCAAAGGTTCGGTCGCCGCGGACAGGATCAGGTCGGTGATTGGCGTATCGTCATTGGCGCAAATCACCACCGGCACGCCCATTTCGTGCAAGCGGTCGCGCAAAGGGGCGGTGATTTTATCCGTCTTGGTTACTACAACCGTATCGGCCGGCTGGACCTGCCCGGCAATCTGCGGGCCAATCTGGGGGTCATTGATCAACCCGTCGAAATTGCCCGCGTCAACCAGCGTGACAATGCCGCCATAGCGCATGTCGGGTTCGGCAATCGCGGCATTGGCAATACGCACCGGATCGGCGATGCCACTGGCCTCGACAATCAGGTGGTCGGGGCGCGGGGTGCGGTCCAATGCGCGGCCCATCGCCATGAACAGGTCTGCGCCCATGGTGCAGCAGACGCAGCCGTTGGTCAGGGTCAGCGTGTCTTCTTCGGCCGATACCAGCAGGTCCGCGTCGATATTCACCGCGCCAAAATCATTGACCATCACCAACAGGCGCAGGCCGTGATCTTCGGACAATATCCGGTTGATCAGCGTGGTTTTTCCAGCCCCCAGATAGCCGCTGATCACCGTCATGGGCAGGCGGTCATCCCTCACAACAAATGCACCACCCCGCCGGACACTGTGCCCAGCACCGGCACGCCCTTGAGCGCCATTGGGTCCACGGCCGTTGGATCATCGCCCAAAATGGCAAAATCGGCCAACTTGCCGGGTTCGATGCTGCCAATTTCGTCGTCCATCCGCAGAGTAAAGGCCGCCCCCAAGGTGATCGCATAAAGCGCTTCGTCCACGGTGATGCACTGATTGGCACCAAGGGTTTTACCGGTCATGGTTTGGCGGTTAACGGCGCACCAGGCGGTGAACAGCGGCCCCATTGGCGTGACAGGCGCGTCCGAATGCAGGGCGATATGCACGCCTGCGTCCAAGGCGGTGCGCGCGGCGTTCATCCTGTTCGCGCGTTCAGTGCCAAGGGTCCGGGCGGCGTGCTGATCACCGAAATACCAGATGTGGTTCGAGAAAATGTTGGTGCAAATCCCCATCTCGGCGCAGCGGCGATATTGATCCGCACTCATCATCTGGCAATGTTGCAGCACATGGCGATGGCCGTCCCAGGGGGATTTTTGGATTGCTTTTTCAATGGCATCAATGGAAACCTCGGCAGCCTCATCGCCGTTGACATGGATATGCATCTGGACGCCGTTTGCGTGCATCACCTCGCAAAGCTCGTCAATCAACTCGGGTGGTGTGTTCCAGATGCCGTTGGGCTGCCCATCAATATAGCCGGGCCATTTGACCCGCGCCGTCCAGCCCTGAATTGACCCGTCAGTCATCAGCTTGACCGAGCCAAGCCGCAGTTTGTCAGTCGATTTCCCACGCAATTCCAGCGCCTGTTTAGCAAGCTCTTCAGGGCTCGTGCCCATGGCCCCCTGCACCGAAACGATACGCAGCGGGTAATCCGACCCAGACGTCACTTTCAACATCAGATCCAGATCACTGTCCTGCATCGCCGCAAACAGGTCTGTTACCGTTGTAACGCCAGCCCGGCAGGCGACTTCTCCATAGCTGCGAATGGCGCCCTCGGTCTGGGACAATTCCCCGAATTCAATGCCAAGCCGGCGCATCACCGGGAACATCGCGGCCATTTCCTGTAACTCCCCGGTGGGGTTCCCATCCGCGTCTTTGACCACCCCTTCGACATTGGTGGCGCTGGAATATTCCGCCATCTCCAACGCTTTGGAATTGGCACACAACAGGTGAAAGTTGGAAAACACGATGGCAATGGGCCGGTCGGCGCTGATCTGGTCAAGATGGGCCCGGCTAAGCCGCTGCGTGGTCAGAAAGATCGGATCAAAACCCCAGCCGATCAGCGGCGCGCCGTCCGGCAGGGTATTGCAAAATTCCTTCAGCCCGGCGATTACCTCGTCGATGGTGGTCATCCCGCGCCACAGCTTGCCTTTGGGGTCAATCCGGTCGTGATACCCGGCATAAGCGTAATTCCACATCGCCCCGGCCATCATATGCGAATGCCCTTCGACAAAACCGGGGCTCAGAACCATATCATCCATAGACGCATCCAAGGTGCCGCCGCCCCACTGATCCGCACAATCAGCCCCACCAACGGCCAAAATCTTACCCTCTCGCACGGCCACATGGGTTGCTTCTGGCAAATTCGGATCCATTGTGATGATCTTTTTTGCACTGAATATGGTGATATCCGACATGTCATTCCCCTGATTTTCTTGACATGCCAAGCGATACAGATGCGTGTCCTTAAGACAAGGGCGAAATACCCTAAGCCCCGCCTGAGCGCGTCAGGGACGCGGTGGCAGCTTTGGTCGCGCACTTCAGACAATCACGCAGGACGTCTGTTTCGATGGTCCTG
>DAOUQK010000281.1 GCA_030625695.1 Paracoccaceae bacterium
GTTATCTACATAGGTCGCTGTGCCATTTACAAAGCTGGCTTCATCAGACGCCAGAAACACCACCGTATTTGCAACCTCCTCCGGATAGCAGATACGGCCCTGGGTTTCGGCCATGCCTGAATCCTCCCATTCCTGCCCGGCGGCATCCAGTTCGGCGATTTCTTTCAATCCGTGAGCGGTTTCCACAAATCCCGGACAGACGGCGTTACACCGAATGCCTTTGTCCCGGTATTCCGTTGAAATTGTTCTGGACAACTGAAGCACCGCCGCCTTGCTCATGCAATAAACTGCCTCAAGCGCATAGCCGAGCTCTGCTGCGATGGATGAGGTGATAACGATTGATCCGCCGCCATTGTCACCCATTTCCCTGACCGCACGGCGGCAGACAAGAAACGCCGACTTAACATTGATGTCCATCAGAGAATCGTATTCGGCCTCGGTTGTTTCATGCAGTGGTTTCACGATGATGGTGCCCGCGTGATTGAACAGGACATTGTAGGGGCCGAAGGCCTTTACAGCCGCGTCAAACGCGTTGTCGATGTCATCAGCTTGCGTGACATCCGCCCGGATGAACACGGCCTCGCCACCGGCGTCACGGATCATCTGCGCGGTTTTTTCGCCCTCTTGTTCCTGGATGTCAAAGATGCTGACTTTGGCACCGTGCTTGGCAAAGGCCAGCGCCGTTGCCCGCCCTATTCCAGTGGCACCACCGGTTATGACGGCGATTTTGCCCGCCAGACGGCCAGCGTCGGAATTTGTGCTACTGGACATTGGTTTTCCTCCTGTTGGGAACCTGATTTCAAATGCACTCACCACCGTCCACGACCAAGGCGTGACCGGTCATGAACGATGACATGTCGGATGCCAGAAAAACGATCGCATCGGATATCTCACCGGTTGTAGCCCATCGGCCCATCGGGATGTTTTTACCGATGTAGTCTTCAAGCGCCGGACGTCCGCCCATCTGCACCTCGAATCCGGCATTGAACGGCGTGTCGACGAAACCCGGGCAGAGCGTATTGAAGCGAATATTGTGTTTGGCATAATCGGCGGCCATTTGGCGGGTCATGGCAACAACAGCGTGCTTTGTGGTCGCATAAGCGATCATTTCACGATCAAACTGAACGCCGGAGTTTGACGAGGTGATAATGATGCTGCCGCCGCCCTGTTTCTTCATCTGGCCGACCACCGCGCGCGACGCCATGAAATGCGACCGCACATTTAGAGCCCATGACGCATCCATGCCAGCCGGGGAGACCTGTTCAAGCGTGCCTTCGATCTGAATTCCGGCATGTGAATGAAGAATATCAAGGCGCCCATATCGGGCGATGGAACTTTCGATAGTGGATTGCAGCGCGTCATCATCGGTGACATCCAGCTGCTTTGAGGAGGCCTTGTGCCCCTCGGAAACTATTTCGGCGGCGACGTCTGCTGCGAGTTTACCATCAAGGTCGGTCACCACAACATGTGCCCCGCACCGCGCCAAGGCAATTGCACCCGCCCGCCCGATGCCGGACCCGGCGGCGGTTACAAAAGCCACTCTGTCGGCGAGCAGTGCGGGCATCGCATTCCTGTTTATCGCAAGATCAGGCGTCATTTAGCTTTTCTCCCACCGCGTCTGAGAAGGACCTGCACGATCAGCAGCAGCATCAGGGAAACGGCCAGTACCATGGTGCCGATGACGTTGATTTCAGGTGTTACCCCGCGTCGAATGGATGAGAAAACGTAAAGCGGCAATGTGGTTTCCGTACCGGCCACGAAAAAAGCGATGATGAAATCATCAAAACTGAAAGTGAAGCTCAGCAGAAAGCCCGCCAGAACTCCCGGTAAAATCAGCGGCAACGTCACCTGACGAAAAGTACCAAAGGGGGTGGCATAAAGGTCCGATGAAGCCTCGGTCAACGCGCGATCCATTCCCGAAAGCCGTGCCCGCACGATGATGACGACCAGCGCCATCAGGAACATCGTGTGCGCCGCAATCAGCGTCCCCATTCCCATACGCAGTTTTGGTGGTGTGAACCCATTTGGCCAGATTGCCGCGATCAGGGGATTGAGCTGATCGAAAAGCGTCACAAGGCCGATCAGGGTGGCAATACCGATAACGATGCCGGGGATCATTACTGCGATGTAGATCAAGCCGTCAAAGATTGTGCGCACCGGGCCTTTGATGCCCTGCAAGGCAACCGCCGCCATGGTTCCAAACACAGTGGCGCAAGTGGCCGCGACAAAGGCGACGATCAGGCTGGTTTCAAGCGCATCCATGACAAACGGGTTGGACAGGGTTTTGCCATACCATTTGGTCGAGAACCCCATGAGTTGGCTTGCGTGACGACCAGAGTTGAAGCTGAACAGCGCAATGACCCCGATCGGGACGTAAAGAAACAGATAAACGAATGCGGCGTAGAGCCTCATGTCTTGCGCCTCACATCAACGACACATCTTCACGATGCGCCCCCAGGCGGCTGATCAGCCGCATATAGATCGTTACCGTGATCAGCATGACCACAACCAGCGTCACCGCAACAGCCGAGCCATATGCCCAATTGCGGGACTGAAGGAACAGATCAACCAACGCGTTGCCAACAAAGAACACCTTGCCGCCGCCCAGCAACGCCGGGATCAGAAATTCGCCCATCAACAAAATAAACACCAGCATGCACCCCGTGGCTATGCCGGGGACCGACAAGGGCAAGGTAATCTGAGCAAAGGTTCGCCACGGCTTTGCCCCCAAATCCGAGGACGCCTCGAGCAGGCGCTTGTCCAGCCGGTCAAGGCTGACGAACAGCGGGAATACCATCAGGGGCAAATAGCCATAGATGATGCCCACCAGCACCGAAAACGGCGTGTTAATCAGACGAATATCTTCAAAGCCAATCCAGCCAAGAAGAGCAGGTATGCCGCGCCCACCCAGCAGGAAAATCCACGCATAGCTGCGGATCAGGATCGAGGTCCAGAACGGAACGATCACCAAAACCAACAAGAGCATCTTCCATTTGGGATCAACCTTGACGGCCAGATAATAGGCCAGCGGATAGGCAATCAGCAGGGCCGCAATTGTGCCCACAGGGGCCAGGAACAAGGTGTTCCTGAACGCGGCCCAGCGTGCAGGCAGGTTTGCATATTGTTCAAAAGTGAAAGCGGGCACAACGCCACCGGCGGGTGCCCGCTCTCCAAAACTGAAGATGAGAACAACACTTAACGGCACGATCAGCATCACCAGAAACCAGGTTCCGGCGGGAGCCAAAAGCAACAAGTTGCGCGTGCGTTGAGTCATGTCGTTCTCATCAATCTTTTATCAGGCCGACTTGAACCGGGCCATCAGTTCGGCGCGGTTAGGGTCGGTCAAAGTCTGTGCCGCCCCGAATTCCAGTGGACTCAGCAGTTCTTGCGCCGGGAAGAGAATCGGATCATTGCGCAGCGATTCAGGCAACAATGCGAATGTATTCGCGTCTGCGGTTGGATACCCGTGTGCAAGCACTTCCTTGGCATTCACAGCTGGATCAAGCAGGAAGTTGATCAGCGCATAGGCTGCATCCATGTGCGGCGCGCCTTTTGGAATGGCGTAGTAGTCACTCCAGATTTCGCCCCCCTCAGCCCCAAGAACATAGGCGATTTCAGGCATGTCGGTGTTCAGCTGCTTGCCGTCGCCCGACCAGCACATTGTCAGCCAGGCATCGCCACTGCGCATGGACGGCTGGTAGTCCGATGAAATCGCGAACAGGTGCGGTTTGACATCAATCAGCAGTTTTTCGGCATCCGCCAGTTCTGCTTCATCAACCGAGTTGAAGGAATAGCCGAAATACTTCAGCGCGTTACCAATTGTCGTCAACTGATAGTCGTGCACCATTGTCCGGCCAGAAAAGCTGTCTCTCGTGATATCAAAGAACTCTTTCCAACTGGTGATCGCCTTGCCGCCATTATGGGCGGTGTTTATCGCAAGACCGGTTGTGCCCCAGTCCTTTGGTACAGCATAAAGCTGACCATCGACCGAGCCTGCCTCGGCATAGCGTGCGTCAAAAGCCGAAGCGTCATAGTTCGGCAATTTCGAGGCATCCAAAGGCTCGATCAGACCCTCGGAAACGTAGGTTGTGATGGTGTAGTTGGTTGGCACATAAACATCCCAGCCGCTGCCACCCGCCTGCAGTTTGGCCAACATTTCTTCGTTGGAGCCAAACACGTTGACCTGCACATGCGCGCCAGTGGCTTCGGTGAAGGCCTCAAAATTGGCCGGCTCATGGTAGTTTGGCCAGGTCGCGAGGATAACACGATCGCCGATGTCGCCAGCGGCAAACGCCGGGCGCGGCAGCAGTCCGGGCACTGCGGCACCCAAAACCGCGGTCGCGGCACCGAGTCCGGTGACATTCAGAAAATGCCGCCGTGTCACCGAACCGCGTTTGTAGCGGTACAGCTCTTCCATGAACTTTTGTTTAGAGATGTAGTCGTTGAATTTGGTCATAACGTTTCTCCCTGAGGTTTGGTGGTGCTTGGACTAGTCTCGATTTAAGACGAGGGCGGTACCGGCGTCCCAAGACGCTTGCAGCCGGTCGCCCGGGTTGAACGTTCCGTCGTTCAATTCTGATTGCCTTGGCGCCAGAACGAGAAATTCGCCAAGGGTGTCATGTTTCACCAGGTATTCCGTGTGCTCACCCAGAAATATTCGATTTTTGACTTCAACGGACAGAGAGTCTTTGCCGCCTGTGTTGCGGCTCAGAAAAACTTGTTCCGGGCGCACGCTGATGCAAACGTCCTGACCTGTTGCAAACGTGCCCACGGGATTGGCGTTCACGACCATCCCGTTTCCAAGGGTCACACAGGTCAGATCCCCGGAACTTTCCGATACCTTGCCGTCGAAAAAATTTGATGTGCCGACAAAGCCCGCGACATATCGGCTTTGCGGATGGTCATATAGTTCCCGCGGACTGCCGACCTGAACGATGCGCCCATCACGC
>DAOUQK010000196.1 GCA_030625695.1 Paracoccaceae bacterium
GCACTGCTAAGCGCCTGCGACAGGGCCATCAGCGAATAAAACCCGCGTTCAAGGTTCTGGTCATGAAAACTGCTGCCGGGACGGAAGGTTTCCGCACCGGTAACCAGCCAGAAATGCGCGATCCGTGTCGGGCTGCGACCAGCCTCGGCCAGATCATGGATCAGTGCGTCATACCCTTCGCGGCCCTGTTCCGGGGCAAGGCAATAACGATCCTCGCCAAGGCGGGCAAAGGCATCGCCCGGCACCACGCGGGTGACGGTTTGACCGGCCTTTAACAGCCGCTCGGCCACGGCGGCGGCCACCCCGGTGTCATCCTCAAAGATCAGCCAGTTTTGCGGCTCCAAACCGAACAGATCACCCTCAACATCCCAATCGCAATCGGCGAATTTAGGCTTCCAAACCGGGCGATACCCCCAGTTTTCAATGTCATCATCCCGCGTCAAAGCCGGGGCAACCTCAGCCTGCGCCTGTTTGCCCGGTTCAATGAAATAACGTGCGCGTTGGAACGCATAGGTTGGCAATGGCAGACGATGGCGCTTGGCCTTGCCCCAGATCTGCGCCCAGTCGGCGGTGATGCCAGTGGCCCAAAGCCGCCCGATCACGCCAAGGAAAAACGCATCATCCGAAATGTCCTGATCTACGTGGCGCAACGACGACAGCACCTGGCCGGGTGCTACATCCGCGTGCATTGCCGCCAGTGAACTCAGTGTTTTACCGGGCCCGACCTCAAGATAAACCCGCGCCTTTTGTGCGGTAAGGGTGGCGATCCCATCGGCAAACCTGACGGTATGGCGCAACTGCCCAACCCAATAAGCGGGGTCAGTGGCGTCGCCGTCACTCAGCAGCGCACCGCTTCGGTTCGAGATGATCGGAATTTGCGGCGGGCTAAGGGTGACCCCGCGCACAAATGCGCCGAACTCAGCCAGAATAGGGTCAAGCATCCGCGAATGGGCAGCAATGTCGATTGCGACGCGCTGAAAGCCAATGTCACTTGCTTCCAACCGCTGCGCCAATTGGTCCAGCGCCACTTTTGGCCCGGAAACGGTGGTCAGCTGGGCCGCGTTCAGCGTGGCAATGTCCAGATCGTCACCCAACAGCGGGCGCAGATCATCCGCCGACAAAGTCACGCTAAGCATGCCACCCGACGGCACCGTATCAAACAGCCGTCCGCGCAGCAGAACAAGGTCAATACAGTCTTCAAAGCTGATCACCCCGGCCAGACATGCAGCGGTGTTTTCACCCATTGAATGGCCAATCAGAACATCAGGCTTCACGCCCCAGCTGATCCAAAGCTGGGCCAGCGCATATTCGACCAGCATGATCAGAGGGAGCTGAACAGACGGGCGTTTCAACTGCTCCTCAGCGGATTGTTTCGCATCCGGTTCCGGCAACCACAGCGCCCGCAGATCAAAGTCAAGCTGTGGCGCCAGATGATCCAATCCGCGATCCATCCAGTCGGCAAAAACCGGCTCGGTTTCATACAGGTCGCGCGCCATATCGGGGAATTGCGCACCACCGCCGGGGAACATGAACACCAGTTCCGGGTCAGCGATATGGTCATGGCTAAACACCCGGCGCGGGTCGTTTTGTTCCAGAATATCAGCGGCTTGTGCCGGTGTTTCGGCCACAACTACACGGCGTTTATCAAACCCCCGGCGACCCTCTTTCAGGGTAAAGGCAACATCGGCCAGGTTCTGATCCGGGTTGGCCCGCAGGTGCGCCACCAAAGCGTCGGTATTGGCATCAAGGGCGGCACGGGTGCGGCCCGACAGGCAAAGCGTGTGAAACGGAAAGTCAGACTCTTCCGAAGCTCCCCGGTCAGGGGCCTGTTCCAAAACGGCGTGGGCATTGGTGCCACCAACCCCAAGCGCGTTGACCCCGGCGCGGCGTGGACCTTTGTACGAGGTCCAGTCGCGCAATGTGTCATTGACGCGGAACGGGCTGGTCTCAAAATCAATCGCCGGGTTTGGTGCCTCGAAGCCCAAAGATGGCGGGATTTTCTGGTGATGCAGACCAAGTGCCGTTTTGACCAACCCGGCCACGCCTGCGGCCGTGTCCAGATGGCCGATGTTGGTCTTGACTGACCCGATGCGGCAATATCCGGTGTCATCCGTGGTGGCGCGAAACGCTTCGCTTAACGCCGAAACCTCGATCGGGTCGCCCAGATAAGTACCAGTGCCGTGGCATTCGACATAGTCGATAGTGTCGGCCGACACGTTCGCCACGTCCAACGCGCGGGTGATGGCGCTGGCCTGACCATCCACTGATGGCGCCAGATATCCGGCTTTTGCGGCACCGTCGTTGTTGATGGCACTGCCTTTGATCACGGCCCAGATATGGTCGCCATCCGCGACCGCGTCTTCCAACCGTTTCAGCGCGACAGCCCCTGCGCCCGAACCAAACACCGTGCCTTCGGCGCGATGGTCGAAGGCGTGGCAATGGCCATCCGGGCTTAGAATCTCGTTCTCTTTGAAAAGATAGCCGCGCCCTTGGGGCAGCTCGATGGTCACCCCCCCCGCCAAAGCCATTTCGCATTCGCCGCTTCGTAGGGCCGCGCAGGCGTAATGCACCGCGACCAGCGACGTGGAACAGGCGGTTTGCAGGTTGATTGACGGACCTTTTAGGTCAAAGATATGGCTGACCCTTGTGGACAGGAAATCCTTGTCATTGCCGGTGTGACGCAGCAGGAACATGCCCACATCGTCGACCAGTCCGGGATTGGAACAGATGTTGAAATAGAAATAGCTACCCATGCCACAGCCGGCATAGACACCAATTGGCCCATCCACGGTTTCAGGCGGGTGCCCGGCAATCTCCATCGCCTCCCAGGCAACTTCCAGGAATTTCCGGTGTTGCGGGTCAAGAATGGCGGCTTCTTTGGGGCTAAAGCCAAAGAATTCGGCGTCGAACATGTCATAGCCGTCCAACCGCGCAGCACTGGGCACATAATTCTTGTGAGCGATCAGATCAGGGCGCTCTCCGGCCTCCAGCAAGGCGTCTTCGTCCAACACTTGTATGGATTCGACGCCGTCGCGCAGATTGTCCCAGAATTGCGCAGCCGTAGCCGCGCCCGGAACGCAGACGGACATGCCAACAATGGCGATATCACCGCCAAACGATTGTTCTTTTTCACCAGTATTCATTGTCTGACCAAACGATCCAATTCTCGTCTAACTCAGCCCGCCAACCCAATGGGGTCTTACCGGATCAATGCTCGACCCCCTACATTCGATTGTAGTGAGATTTCTTGAAATCGACCTAAGTGATTGAAAGTTCTATAAAATCATTATTGTGGAAATCAACGCTTGCACTCGGATACTGCACAATATCGGACTTTGGGGCGGATTGTTCATTGTTCGCGGATAAAGGGCCATCAGTACCGTCAAAAGCGCACAGAATCAGTTATGATTGCGTACCGCTTTGTCACCTTTGGGTGTCGGCCGACCAATCACCGGACCTTCGCCAAACAATCGTTTGCCGACGACAATGGCCTGCGGGTTGTGCACCTGTTCGACATACCCCAAAATCGCTCCAGCGCATATCCAGGTGATCGGGATCAGGGTGGCGTTCAGCAACATATCAACAATTGTTGCGGCCAGAATGATCGCGACCGGGGCGACGTATGGTGACAGCTGTTTGTTGCGGGAAACGCGCCGACCCAACAGGAACAAGGGCAGGGCCAGCAACCCCATTTCGGCCAGATAACCGACCCAGCCGAAGGTGCCGAACACAATAATCCAGCGTCCGTCCGGAATGGTCAGAATCTCACCTGTCTCGCTGTGATGCACCAGATTTCGACCCCATTGGCCCCACCCGAACCACGGTTTTTCATGCGCCCGTTCCAGCAACCGGTCTTCGTTTTCAAAGCGAAAGCCAAGCGATTGCGCCCTTTCAGGGCTGAACGCTTCGACCTGAGCCAGGATGGCGTCAATTGGCACCAATCCGGTGTTGCGCAGCATTGGGTAAATGATTGCGACCGTGGCCAGCAGTATCGCCAGCCGGATTTGCCCTCTGGGGCTGGTCAGCAGGACAACAGGGGTAAAGGCGATGCCATACAACAACGAAGCAGCACTTTTACACAGCACCAGCACCCCGGCAAGATAGGCCGTGGCCAGCAGGTATCGCAGCCGCGTTGCCCCCTCAACGTTGCGCGACAGGGCGGCCAGAGAAAATAGCGCTGTGGCCATGAAAAATGCCAGCCAAAGCCCATGGGGAAGAAACACAATCGGGCGATAGCCGCCCTGACGGATGGTCTGTGCAAAGCTGTGCTGAAAAAAGCCATAGACCCAGGTGTTGATTTGCGGACTAAGGCGGATTTCGATCAGTGAAGGGATCGAATATAGCAAACCGCCGATGCCCAGCGCCAGCAGTAACTCACGCAGGCCCTTTTCCGAACCGAGATACTGGCGGGCCATGAAGAACGGCAACAGCACGATCACCTGAGCCACCAGAACCGAGAACAGGTCACGAATGCCAAGCCCAGGCAGTTGATCGACTACAAATGAGATTGGCTCGCTGTTGGTGATTACCTTGAACAGCATTGGGTCGGTATTGTTGGCCACCGTGGGAATGACGCTTGCCACCATCAGGACGGTCAGGATTTTTGCGATAGCAGAATTTGGCCAAACGGCAATTTCACGCTTCAGGAAAACAACGCAGATGACGAAGGCGCTGATGTTGGGGATCGAATATTTGTCCATTGCCGGGATCAGCGGCAAATCAAAGTTGGCCAGCGGTGGTAAGACAAGGTAACCGCCCAGAATGCACCAGATCATCGCCCGCTCAAATGGTAACCGGCGAAACATGATGGCGCAGACCACCGGCCAGATCATCAGCATAACATAGGCAAACGCGTTGGGCATGAACGCTCGGGTCATTGTTGTGGTTACGGGTTTTCCTGCTATCTAGCACCCCTTGGCCGGGCTGTCCCGCCCGGGTTTGGATGGCACGTCAGGACAATGGTAATGATACAACGCCTCTGACTTGGGCGCGCTCTGCCGGCTGGCCCTTACATCCGGCACCGCCTAGGCTTGGGCAACGCAAGCGGACAGGCAAAACTCCATGGAATTCAATTTCGAAGATCAGCAGATTTCTCTGGATACAGATTCTCAAACCGCTGTGTTGGATAAAGTGGCGATGCGGTTTCGCAAAGGCGATGGCTTTACTTTGGCAACGATCAACCTTGATCATCTGGTCAAACTGACCGACTCCGCTGCATTTCGCAAAGCATACGCGCGCCACGATATTATTGTCGCTGACGGGCGCCCGATTGTGACCTTATCCAAGATGGCAGGGCGGGCCGTAGACCTGATGCCCGGCTCTGATCTGATCCTGCCTTTGTGCTGGGTGGCCGCGTCAGAAAACGTCTCCGTGGCCCTTGTCGGCAGTACAGACAGGGCATTGGCGGATGCGGCCACCGCATTAAAGCAAGATGTGCCGGGACTGAACATATCTTTATGCATCGCGCCGTCCGGCGCGTTTGACCCGGATAGCGACGAAGCCGGGGCCATTCTGAACCAACTGGCGCAGGCGGGAATCGGCCTGTGTTTTCTGGCGTTGGGAGCCCCAAAACAAGAATTATTTGCGCAACGCGGGCGGGGCATGGCCCCGCATGTCGGGTTTGTTTCCATCGGTGCCGGGCTTGATTTTCTTGGCGGGCATCAACGCCGCGCACCCAAGGTGATGCGGCGTTTGGGGCTGGAATGGTTGTGGCGCGCGCTCAGCAGCCCGTTACGGTTGGGGCCGCGGTATGTGAAATGCCTGCTGATCCTGCCGGACCAGATCGTTCAGGCGCTGCGCCTTCGGGGTAAGGGCGAATGATACCTGTGTGATACAGTCGATCCAAAGAATGACCTTTTGGTGGTCCGTAGGGTGGGTTTCTAACCCACCTTTGTTCTGCGATTGATGCAAGGAAGATGGGTTGAAAACCCATCCTACGGGTGGTTGAAAGGCCAGTGTTCATGCAGATCGGTGCTACTTATACTCGACGATTGCCGACTTCTGCCCGAACAGCCGGTTGCGGTAAAATTTTATCACACCCAAGGCTTCGGGAAATTTACCCAGGACGCTGAAAACGGCCAACCCCCAGTCTTTGGTTTTAACGGCCAGCCGCAAAACCTGCGCCGGGTACAGCATCAGTGGTAACAAGCCCGCCACAAATGGGGCTGTTGCAAAAAGCCCCAAAGCCACAATCGGCAACCCAAGTCCCCAAAACAGCGCCCGCCGTGTTTCGCGCACCCAGTGGCGGTCTGGTGGTCGCCCATGCAGATGTGCCCCCTCGGCAAACGCATGACCTGTCCGCCGACTTCGGGTCCACCACTGGCCAAACCGCAGGATGTTGGCATCATGCATGGTCATTTCGTGATCAAGCCGTTCAATGCCCCATCCCGCCTGGCGCAGGCGCAAACAAAGTTCGGGTTCTTCTCCGGCGATAAGGTCTTCACGAAACCCGCAGGCAGGGTCCAACGCCGTAACCCGCATCAGCGCATCACCGCCACAGGCCAGCGCCGGGCCGATTGGCGTGTTCCATTCGATATCGCACAGGCGGTTATAAATCGACGCCTCAGGGTGCAACTCCCGGCGGCGGCCACAAACCACGGCCAGTGTTGCATCGGCCGCCAGATGTCCGGCAGCATAGGCAATCCATCCGGCATCAACCTGACAATCTCCATCGACAAACTGGACAAACTCGGCCCCGTTCAAACGCGCCAGCCCGGCGTTGCGCGCGCGCGCTGCCGTGAAAGGAAGGGACATATCAAGGTCAACAACCTCAGCCCCGGCAGTGCGGGCCGCGTTCGGGCTACCATCGGATGAACCGGAATCCACATAGATGACATGCCGCACCTTATCTTGAAGTGAGTTAAGGCACGCCACCAGATGCGCGCCTTCGTTGCGCCCGATAACAACGGCGTCGATGATGGGCGGGGTGTCAGGCATCCAATTCCTCGTGGTCATCGACCAGCGTAGTGTTTCGCGCTTGGAACAGCCAGAGGCAGGATTGATTTGGCCCAGGAATAATCGGTGATTGGGTCCTGACCCTACATCTGCGTCGCGTGAAACCAGCGGGCAATGGCGGCGCGGTCTTCCGGCTCCATGAATGTCACATTGGCCGGGGGCATGGCGTTGGTGATACCCGACTGCAAGTATATCA
>DAOUQK010000355.1 GCA_030625695.1 Paracoccaceae bacterium
TCCCTTTGGCGGCGCACGCAGCCTTCGAGTTCAACACGCTCTTCGGAAGTAAGAAAATTAGGCACGATCATACCCCCAAGCAGAATCCATTGCCCCCAATTCGTCAACAAAATTCGGATGTTCGATGACCCGGGGTATAACCAAAAAAATGAGTGTTAACAGTCAGGAATACCATACCTGTTTCGCGCAAGCCTGTTTGCCCGCACGCACCCTGGCCGAGGTGCCCTATCCGGGTCTGACTTGTCACTCTGATTGGGTTTTCAAGAGTTTGCAGGTCAGAGGCAGACCTGCCATTCACCATTCAGTCAGTAGCGCCAGATCGGGCCCAATGCGACCATCGGTGCAAAATGCCCAACCCAAAAACGCCTCATGCTCTTGCGGCGCGGGTGATGTCGGAAAGCTCGCCGGTGACCCACAGCCAAACAAACCGATAGGCCGTGATCAGGATCAGTGGTGTTGCAATGGCAAGCCCCGCATAGACGCCGATCAACGCCGCAATCCCGGCCCCTTTTGCCACGGCAAGCACCTGGAGGTTCAGAAATGCCGCCGCAGGAAATGTGAACGCGGACCAAACCGGCGTCCATCCACCTTTGCACATCCACGGGATCAGCAAGACCAATCCGGCCGCAACCACATTCGCCACCCAATAGAAGACAATAAATAGCCAATCCATTTCAAGCATGCCAAAGCTGAGCGCAAACAAGCAATTAGGTGCGAGAAATATCGCCAGCGCGGGGCGCAACCCGACAGGGGGCAGGCTTTGCCTTAACTGGCGCCCATACCCAACCGTGATGATGAGATAGGCGGCAAGTGCCGCAAACGTTAACCAGATACTCTCGCGTACATACCCTAACGGAATGCCCGCGACCGGGCCAACAACCGGGCCTACGAAGGTAAGATATTGATATGGCGTAAATATTCTCTGTTCGGGTGGTTCATGCCAAATGGCGTAACAAACAATCGCGCTCGCGGCTATCTGTAACATGACGCCGGCCCACCAGACCTGCGGAACATAGATGCCAAACGGCAGAAAGGCCGCTGCCAACAACATCATCGACATCGCAGCCGCCGCAATTCCTGCTCTGGCCGGAGGCAGCTTCATATCTTCAAACAGCACCAGGGGTCGCGCCAGAACCTTGCGCAAATAGGTTATGAAAAAGAACAGAAAATAGGCGGTGGCCAAGCCAAGCATCAAGCCACCAACAATAAACGCATCGGGTATGATATCTGCAGCGGCGCGCCATCCAATACCCAGCCCCAATAGACCCAGGCACACTGGAAACACTGCGGGCGGCGTGCTGCGCCAGAGGGGACGTTTTGGCAAATCTCACCCGATAAGTTGTGTCTCCATCGATTACCGCACTTCCAGGACTCTTTCAATTGTGAAGCAACACACAAAGAAAGGGACGGCATGCGATGGCTTGGCAGTAATACTGCCCGCACTTATTCCTGCACAGGTGGGCCACATTTCGTGCAAATCACAGCAAAGGTCAGCATGCACAACTCTCGGGCTTTCCTTTGTCATTCAACAGTGCATATTGACGAAGAAATTGCAGGGACACCTGCCAACATTTGAACAGGGCGATTTCCATGGCGAACAAACCAATCGAAACCACAACCATCGGGGCCTTTCCCAAACCCTCATACGTGCCGGTACGCGACTGGTTCGATGCCGCCCGTGAATCTGGTGGCATGAACACCGCCCAAACCACCCGCGACTACACCGTAGATGCCGAGAAAGACAAAGCCGCCAACGAAGCGTTGTTCATTCGCGCCGCCAAAGAAGTGATCGACATCCAGATCAACGTCGGCATAACCATCCCCACCGACGGAGAAGTACGGCGCGAGAATTATATCCACTATCATTGCCGCCATCTGGACGGCTTCGATTTTGACAGGCTGGAACACCGGGTGTTGCGCGACGGTGCCTATGAAACCCACCTGCCGGCGATCCGTAAAAAGATTGTACATAACGGAACATTCTATGGCGCGCATGATTACAAAGCGGCACAAACCCTCAGTTCCCGACCCATAAAGTTCACTTTGCCAGGCCCGCTCACAATCATGGATACCAACGCGGATTGCTTTTATGACGACCGCCCCCGCCTGAACACCGACCTCGCAGAAACCGTAAACCGCGAAGTTCTGGCGCTGGTTGATGCCGGGTGCCAGTACATTCAGGTTGATGAGCCACTGTTTGCGCGTCAGGTCGATGATGCCCTCAGCTTTGGCATGGAAGGGCTGGAACGGTGTTTCCACGGGGTGCCCAAATCCGTTACCCGTGTGGTGCACATGTGCTGTGGCTACCCCGATCATCTGGACGACGATGACTATAAAAAGGCCGACCCCGACAGCTATCACCGTCTGAGTGCGGCGATTGACGAAGCCGCGTTTGATCAGGTCTCGATTGAGGACGCCCATTGCTGCAACGATCTGAACTTGCTGGGAAAACTTCCCAACAAAACGGTGATCTTTGGTGCTGTGGCAATTGCCTCCAGCCGGATCGAAACCGTTGACGAAGTGGTCGCCCGTCTGCAAGCCGCCCTGCAACACGTTGACCGTGACCGTCTGGTTGTAGCGCCTGACTGCGGGCTTGGCCTGCTGCCGCCCGATCTGGCCGAAGCCAAACTGAGGGTCATGTGCGATGCGGCCCGCCTAGTCTGAACATAATACCTGATTGTCGCCTAATGATTGACCTGCCAACGATCCGTAGGGCGGGGTTTCACCCCGCCCTACACATGACAATAACGAGTCACCCTTTGGGCGCGTTAGTCTATCAACGCTTCAAATCGGCAGAGGCCGCCCTTCAGCAATCGTCTCCATCGCAAAGTATGAAGTGACGCTGTCCAGCTCGACCTTTTCGATAAGACGTTGATATACTTGATCATAACTGGCCATATCGCGGGTTACGACCTTAAGTTGATAGTCATAATCCCCACCAATCCGGTGAAAATCAACCACTTCGGGAATGGTCAACACATGACGGCGAAAGGCCGCCAGCCATTCGCCCGAATGATGCCGGGTGCGCAGCATCACAAACACCACCATATCCAACCCCAACTTTTGCCGGTCCAGACGGGTAGTAGTACCCAGAATGACACCACTTTCGTGCAAGACCCGCAAGCGCCGCCAACAGGCGTTCTGCGACATGCCAACCCGGTCCGCCAATTCACGCTGCGACAGGCTGGCGTTGGTCTGCAAGGCGCGCAGCATTGACTGGTCGATTTGATCTAATTTCTTATACATATAAAATCATATGACACAAAATTTAACCAATACATAGGTAATTAGAGCGAATTTTTTCATTATAAACAGTTCAATCTGCTCCTACACTAAAGGAGCCTGAACATGACCCTATCCATATTCCGCGACACCCTGCGATCCGCCGTACGCGACGAAACGCTGGCCAACGGGTTGATC
>DAOUQK010000257.1 GCA_030625695.1 Paracoccaceae bacterium
CGACGCCCAGCGCTGAACCGGACCGTCGATCCGGCTGGCCACCTGATGGAATTGTGCCAGCGCGAGGCCATCTTCGCCACCCACGTTGACGCCGCTGAACGCCATATTGTTCAACTCTTGATAAACCTCGGTCAGCACCCCAATCAACCCATCGAGCCGCGAAGCTTCGCCTTCGGGGCGATCCACCAACTCGTGCAGCCACTTGAACCGTTCTTCGACAAACGACCCCGGGGGTTTTTGCGGTTCACCTGAACTACCCAAAGCGGTTCCGGCCAGCGCATCCAGCAGAATTTGCCCCTGAAGGCTCAGCGTTGAACGCGCTTCAAGTCTTGCCAATTGTGATGCGCCGCCTTGGAGTGCTTCGGAATCAACGGCTGAACGATCCTCGGTCAGTCTGGTTTCCTTGGCAATTTCGGTCAGCAGATTGACAATGGGCGAAGTCGGGCCGGACAGGACATTGATCACCTCAACCGCGTGAGACAGGGATTCCATCGGCTTGATATCCACATCCCCCAAAATGGTGTCATAGCGCGAGATATAGTCGGTATAATACAGGTCCAGAACATCCCGGCTTAGTGCCAAAAGGGCGGCTTCGGTCTGTTCGGCTTCGCCGCGCGGACCCAGAACCCAGCTTTCGTTCTGGACCCTCTCGGCAACACTGACGGCCTGAAGCAGGAACACATCGTTGAACCCGGCGTAGGTGTAAATGCCTTCGACTCCATCGTTCAGCTGCTTGCCCGATGACCGCACCATAACCCGTTTCACCGCCGGCCCGGCAGCGGTCGAGATGCGCCATTTCGGCAGGGATGTGGCCGCCGTGCTGTTGATGATGCCAGTATAGACCCGCTGGGCCAACGGTAATTCCGACAGAATGTCCTGAACCCGTTCCACCAACGGTCCGTTCAGGGAAATCTCTTGCATCGGTTGCGAAAGAAGGGCGTTCAGATGGTCATCCAGATCATCGCGCAGCTCGCTCCGCGACAGGCCTGCATAGGCCAAGGACCAGTCGATCAGCATCCATTCCTTGACCAGATCGGCGTTCATCGGCCCCTGAAGGCCCAGCATCAAATAAATCTTGAGCGTCTCATAGAGCACTTCGGGATTGTTAATATTGCCGCTTATCTGCTCTTCCAGACGCAGCAACAAACGCGGCAGGAACCTTTGGTTCAGCGCCGCGCGATAGGTTTGGGCGGCTTGTGTGCCGATCACTTCGCCCTGGTAAAGACCATAAGTCATTTCACGCTCGGGCTCGGGGTCAGTCAGAACCGGATTTCCGGGCAGGTCCCGCAGTTTGTTCAGCGCGGCAATGACCGGTGGCAGGTCCGTATCCCCAACCGGGCTGGGCGGGAGCGTGACCGCGGCCTCTTGATAGGCTTCTGCCTGTTCATGGGCCACTTCGATAAGTTCGGAGTTTTCCAGAAAGCTGATGGTCCACAGTGTGCCGGTAATAACCGCAACCAGAACCGTTGCAGCAATCGCCACGCGCCGCGTCCAGCGATAGCGGCGTTCGACCTTGTCATCGGACGAGACAAGCCCTGCCTCGGGGAATATCACCGCCTCGAACAGGCGCGTCAAAAAGAAAGAACGCCCGGTGCCCTGCCCGGTGCCAATCGCCTGACGGCCAATGCCAAAAGTCTGGGCCATGCCCAGCATCAATCGGTCAATTGGCGTGCCTTCCTGGGTGCCAGAGGTAAAATAGATCCCCCGCAACATGTGGCGCTTTTCAAACTTGTTGTCCTGAAACACCTCGTTCAGGAACTCTTTGGCCACACTGCGCATCGCCGCCACCTGGGCCGGGAATCCGGCCACAAGCGCACGACGCTGATGATCGGTCTCGCTTTGCATCCGTTCCAGCAGTTGCGCATTCAACTGCCCCAGCAACAGCGCGAATTCCTGATCAAACGCGGCGACGGACGACAGTTCGCCCTTTTTCTTGTCCAACGGCAGGGTAAAGCCCCACACCTGTTCGCGATCTTCTTTGCCCAGATTGTCATAGAACTCAGAAAATCCGGCAATCAGGTCGGCTTTGGTAAACAGCACATAAACCGGAAACCGCACCCCCAGTGATTCGCGCAGTTCGTTCAACCGCCGCCGAATGGCTTGTGCGTGGCTTTTCTGGGTCAGTTCATCCTGTTGCAACAGGTCACTTAGGCTGATGGCCACCATCGCGCCGTTAATTGGCTGACGTTTGCGATATTTCTTGAGCAGCCCAAGAAAGCCAAGCCAGGCGGAACTATCCCCCTCGGCATCACTTTCCTGCGTCGTGTATCGCCCCGCCGTATCAATCAGCACCGCATTGTTGGTAAACCACCAGTCGCAATTACGCGTGCCCCCGACACCGCCAATCGCCGCCTTGCCCAGCTTGTCGGCCAGTGGAAATTGCAGGCCGGAATTGACGATGGCCGTGGTTTTACCCGCACCCGGCGGGCCGATCATCACGTACCACGGCAGTTCACTTAAATGCCGCCGACCGTTTTTGGATTTCTTCAGCTCGGTCATGGCGGTTTTGAATTTACCGCGTAACTCGCCCAGTTCTTCGGCAAAAACGTCGTCTTCTGAGGTATCCACCGATTCCGCGATGTCGTCTGTCATTGCTTTGTCACGCTTGCGACGACGCCAGAAAATGAAGATCATCAGCAATATGAAGAACGTCCAGATCACCGAAATGGTGATAATCCGGCTGGATGCGCTGTCAAACGGGCGCCAGGTTTCGCTGCCGATGAGGGGTGCAAAATACCAGATACAGGCCGACAGGATGCTGGCGACAAGGATCAGGATGAAATAGATCGACTTGAACAGCGGGAATATGAAACGGCGGATCATTGATCGCTCTCCTGCACCAACAACACTTCGATCCGCCGATTTCTGGCGCGACCTTTCTTGGTGGCATTATCGCCAAGCGGTTCTTTATCGGCGCGCCCTTCGGCGGTCAGGCGGGTTGGGTCGTCCATCACCTCGGCCATGCCTGCCATCACCGATTTGGCGCGAGCCAGCGAAAGGTGCATATTGGACGGGAAACGCGACGAGCGGATGGGAACATTGTCCGAATGGCCGACCACAATCACCGGGCCGGGTTCGTCGTTCAACGCTTTGGCCACCCGGTTGATCGTATCGACAAAATCACTTTGTAAACTGTCCGAGCCTGACCCGAACAGGCCCGTTCCTTTGATCCTGATGGCCAGGGTATTGCCCTTTTGGAAAACTTCGATCGTACCATTTTCAATCTCGTCCAGCAAAAACCCTTCGACCTTGGCCAGTTTTTCTTCTGTTGTGGGCGCGGGCGGTGGAGGCGGCGGCGGTGGCGCGCGCCGCTGCAATTCGGCAATCGTGCCGGAATCGATGATCGACAATTGCCCGATCACCCGCTCGGTCTTGACCGACAGGGCATAAGACAAGCCGGTAAACTGTAAAACCAAAACCAAAGTCGTGATTGCTATGGCGATCCACACCAGTTTCCAGGCTGAAAGCGGCTTGAACGGCTTTTTCTCACCCGGCCAATGCGGTGACAGATCCCACTCCAGCGGCCCGCGCTGGTTGCGAATGATCCGGGCCAAAGCCGCCCGGATTTGCAGGTGCTTTTCAGGACCGCCTTGTTCGATCCGAAGCCGCCCTTCAAAGCCCAGTGACATGCACATATAGAGAAACTCGAGCATGTCGATATTACCGCCCGGTTCCTTTTCCAGCCGCGCCAGCAGATCGTAAAACCGGTCCCCGCCCACCGTTTCGCGATGAAACGTGCCGACCATGCTTTGCAATCCCCAGTTTGATTGCCCGCCCCAGGGCGTGTTCAACACCACATCATCCAGCGTCGCACACAACGCATATCGCGCCACCTTGACGGTCTGCGCCACAATCCCGGCCTGCAATGCACGGTTCTCAAACCCGCGCACCTCGGCGACCACACTTTGGCGTAGCTTATCCGGGTCCATATGTTGTGCCCGGTTGCGAATGCGTGAGATCAGCGAAAACAACGTACTGGCGCAGGCCGACAGCTGGTTCATCCCGGTCATCGAAACCTTGGTGCTGGCACCACGCGGTTTGGGCTCTAACCTGGGCGCTGCCGCTTGCGGTACGCCAAAGGAATCCACCCCGCCTGCAGGCTCTGCTGGCGGAAAACCGGTGGCGTCGGGCACCGGTTGGGCAACAGGGTTTGGTGTTGCCGTGCGTCGCCCACCCGGATTGGGACGGATCACCGTTTTGTCGGTGTCATTGTCTTCTGCAAACGGGTCGTCTTGTTCCGACATTATCTTTCCCAAATATTACGCGAAATCGCGCCGTTAACTGTTGCGGATCGCCCAAAGCTCCATCTTTAGGCCCGGATACTGGCCCGAGACATGCACAGCGATGCCGCCTGATGTGGTCATCTTGGCCCAATAAGGGCTTTCGGGATCCATTTCGAAATAAACCACCCCGGCGTGGTAGGGGATCTGCCGTGGGGCCACCGGCAGCGGCCGCAGGGTAATTCCCGGTAAAGCGGAGTTGACCAATTGACGGATTTCCTCGACCGGGCCGATCTTGGCCTGCCCGGCAAAGTGACGCCGCACATCTTCGGCCGGAATATCGGCGTCCACCGCCAGTACGAACCCGGAATTACCCAGCAGTTTGCGATCGGCAATGACGCCGACGCTGATGCCATATTTGCGCTCTTCCAGGGCAATCGAAATCGCTGTCTGCTCAAGCACCGAACTCAGATACTGGCGCAACACCCGAATCACTGGCGTGAAACTGGCCGTCAGGTCATTGTGGTTATAGGCCGGGAATTTCGGCGGTTGTTTGTCTGGTGTCATGAACACGGAAAGCTCTCCGGCCAAAGCGGCGCAGGAGCGGTACACATCTTCGGGGTGCAGGTTTTCGATATTGACCATATGCCGGATCACCGGGATCGTCCGGTTGACGACCGCCAGAAGCATGAAATCTGAGATGTCCGCAGCACCGCGCGCAGCGCTGCCTTCGGACATTCGCCCCGCAAGCGCCAGCATCCGATGTGACAATAACCCTTCCAACTCGCGCACAAAGGCCTCTAAGGGGGCCGCCGCGCGAACATCAAGACACGAGGCAATGAACCCGGAATCAAGAATAATTTCCTTGTCGGGGCGCACTTCAATGATACGCGCCACCGGGATCGCCAACCGATCCGCCAGATCATCCACCTCTAAAGCAAACTGAAGCCGCATCTTGCCGACGCCCAGAACCACCGGCTTTTTCTCGGTTCCCGCGACATCAGTGACTTCCTGTTCGGCGGGGCGTAGCCGGCTGGCCGACATTTCGGCCCCCGACATATCAACCTCGACAGCGCCCTGGCGGCGCTGTGGCACCGTCAGATACACCACGCAATCCTTGATGGTCTCCGGCACCTCCAAAGCGGGCGGATGATCATCCGCCATGGGTACGCGAAACACTGTCCCATCCTGGGTCAATCCAGC
>DAOUQK010000192.1 GCA_030625695.1 Paracoccaceae bacterium
ATGCACAAAGGCCAGATGTGTTTGGTGATGATCCTGAATGGCCCGGCCCCTTGCAGTTTCACAGCGGCAATAAAGTCCGAGTTGCGAATGGTCAGTGTTTCGGCCCGCGCAATCCGCGCATACGGCGGCCAGGCCGTCAGAGAGATCGCCAGAACCGCATTTTCGATGCCGGCACCTAAGGCGGCAACAAACGCCAGCGCCAGAACCAACCGCGGGAAAGCCAGGAAGATATCGGTAATGCGCATCAAAACCACATCGACTATGCCACCGGTATAGCCCGCAATCGTACCCACCAGCAGCCCGGCAATGGGGGCCACCAAGGCCACCAGAGTGACGATATAAAGCGTGATCCGTGAGCCATAGATAATACGGCTCAGGATATCTCGACCAAGCGAATCCGTGCCCAGAATATGCCCCTCAGACAACGGCGGTTGCAGCCGCCCGGCCAGATCCTGCACAAACGGGTCGGCAGGCGCCAGTATCGAGGCAAACGCCGCCATCAACAGCAGCAGCACCAGTATCGCCAGCCCCACCATCGCCATATGGTTGCCCTTAAGGGTCAGCCAGCCGTTATACGCCGCCGCCGCGCGGGCGTGGCCGCGCGAGGTTGGCGTGTCGGTCATCAGCCAGCTACGCCAGCTTTGTCCTTGAATTGGTCCGGCCATCTAAAACACAGCCAATCTAACGCCAGTGCGTCTTTTCACAGGCCTGCTGCCTGAAACGTAGGGTGGGCAGTTTGCCCACCATTCTTTTTGGATCGACGATGGTGGGCAAACTGCCCACCCTATGGGTGAGAAAAAGGAACCGACGAGCGTGCGGGTTGGTATCGCAGTGGACATGTTCAACGCGCCCTCGGGTCGAAGACCTTGTAGAGCAGGTCTGAGAAAATATTGAGCAGAACGAAAATCAGCCCGATCACCACGGTTCCGCCCATCACGGCGTTCATATCTGCGGACAAAAGCGCGGTGGTTATGTACGACCCAATGCCGGGCCATGAGAAGATGATTTCGGTCAGCACCGACCCCTCCAGCAGGTTGGCATAGCTAAGCGCAATCACCGTCACCAATTGCACCCGGATATTGCGAAACGCATGCCGCCAGATCACCGTGCGTTCCGGCAGCCCCTTGACCCGCGCGGTGATGATATATTCCGCACTCATCTGTTCGAGCATGAAAGACCGGGTCATCCGGCTGATATAGGCCAGTGAGTAGTAGCCGAGCAATGATGCAGGCAGGATGATATGGCTGAAGGCGTCTTTGAACACGGTCCAGTTGCCGTCCAGTGCCGCGTCAATCAGGATCATGCCGGTCACGGGTGGGACGATATCGACATAGAAGATGCCAACGCGCCCCGGCCCGCCGACCCAGCCAAGAATGCCGTAAAAGATCAAAAGCCCCATCAGGCCCATCCAGAAGATCGGCATCGAATAGCCGACCAATGCCACCACACGCGCCACCTGATCAATCCACGTGCCGCGCTTGACGGCGGCCAGAACCCCAAGGGGGACACCCAGAACGATCCCGAATATGGTTCCTAACGAGGCCAATTCCAACGTTGCGGGGAACACTCGCCGGATATCTTCGGCCACAGGGCGGGAATTCAGCAGGGACATGCCGAAATCGCCATGCATCACGTCCCGCAGGTAGATAAAAAACTGTGTGATAACAGGCTTGTCCAGCCCCATCGCCTCGCGCGCGGCATCATAGGTTGATTTCGACGCACTTTCGCCGACAATTGCCAGCACCGGATCAATCGGCATCACCCGGCCAATGACAAACGTCACCAGCAGCAGGCCCACCATCGTCACGGCAATCGAGGCCATGGTTTTCAGAGCCGTCGCAACTGCGCGCGAAAAAAGGGCCGAACGATGTCGGCCCTTTTTGTTGGTTTCAGCCAGTGCCATTTACTTGGTCACGACCCAATACGAAACGGCAGTGATCGCGCCACCAAGGTTCAGGTTCTCGATGGAATCCTTGGCACCGTTCTGTTCGATCTTCTGGAACATGATGGCAAACGGCGAGGTCTCAAGAAACTCGCGCTGGATGGCCTCATACATGCCTTGACGTGCATCCCGGTCGCCTTCGACCACGGCTGCCGCGACCTTTTCGGTCAGACCATCTGTGCCCCAGGCATTGCGCCATGCCAAAAGGCCAGTGGCCCCGGCCTCGTCGGAATTGTCCGGGTTAAAGGCAAATGTACCAGCATTGGTATGCGGATCAGGGTAATCCGGCCCCCATGCACCGATATACATGTCCAGTTCCCGCGCGCGATACTTAGACAGGGTCTGTTTGCCGGTGCCCACAACCAGGTTCAGCTTGATACCCGCCTGTGCGAACGTGTTCTGCAACGACTGGCCAATCTCAACCCGCTCTTGTGCTTCGCGCACACCTGCGGTGATTTCCAGCCCGGATACGCCAGCCTCGGCCAATAGTGCCTTGGCCTTTTCCAAATTCAGTGAATAAGGCGCGTCATCAATGGCCCCAAGATAGGTGGCCGGCAGAAAGTTCTGGTGGATGGTGTACTGACCGTCCAGGAACGAATTCTGCATGCCTTCATAGTCGATCAGATATTTGATCGCCTGCTTGACCTTGGGCTTGGACAGTACCGAATGCTTGCCGTTCAGCGAGATATACATCAGCCGCCCGCGCAACTCGGTGTGGATTTTCACGCCCGACACATCGGCCATGCCTTTGACATCATCCGGGCTCAGATTGCGGGCCAGATCAATATCGCCGCGCTCCAGCAGCAACCGCTGGCTGGCGCTTTCGGCGACGTGCTGAACAACCACACGCTCCATCTTGGGCGCGCCCAGATAGAAATCGGGGTTGGACACCAGTGTCACGCTCTCATTGGGCTTCCAGCTGGCCACCGAATAGGCACCGGAGCCGGCTGTGTTGGTCTTGAGCCAGGTATTGCCCATGTCGCCGTCAGCTTCATGCGCCATGACCTCTTTCATGTCGACAATGCCGCCAATGGTCGAGGTCAGGCAGTTCAGCACAAACGACGTCGCATAGCGTTTGTCGGTGGTGATCGACACAGTGTTGCCGGAATGCGTGATGGTTTCATTGGCATTATCAGCGGTGAAACCAAACTGCGTCAGAATAAAGCTGGGCGTTTTGTTAAGGATCACAGCGCGGCGCAGCGAGAACGCGGCATCTGCGGCAGTTACCGGATTGCCGGAATGAAACGAAACACCGTCGCGCATGGTGAAGGTGATGGTCTTGCCATCCTCGGACACTTCCCAGCTTGCAGCAAGGTCGGGACCATAGCCTGCGCTCAGGTTCATCGGGTCAAAGTTGACCAGCTTGCCATAGACGTTACGGCTCACATCGGAACCGGCAAATTCAAAGCTCTCGGCCGGGTCAAGCGTGGTGATATCGTCGATCCGGTTGGCGATAACCAGCATGTTGGCCGGGGTCTCGGCGGCGGCGGGCATGCCGGTGGCCACCAAAGCCAGTCCCAGCACAGCGCTGGCGACAAAGTTACTGAATGGTTTCATGATTTTCTTTCTCTCCGTTGTTGTCTTTTGGATGTTCTGCTTGCCCGATGTGCACCGAAATGCCACTGGATTGCAGTTTATTCGCGCGATCTTAGGGTTGTAACCACGCCTTGGCAACGTGATTGACACAATATTGCAAACTTGGTGACAGTGCGGATATATGCACCGGCGAATTTGTTTGCCTGCGAACAATCAGAGCGTATCCGGTCCAATGCAATTCATGATTGTTGGACAGGCTTGTCTTGTGCCTTTAACCGGGCCACGCCAATGCAGAGCCTCTGCCCGACATTCATTTTATGGTGCGCAGAGGCGGCGATCAGGTCGCGCGTCAGATGCCCGTATCACGGCACAGCGTTGCCAAAAGCCTTGATCGGCGCACAAAACAGCCGCAACATGCAAAAAGAGGCATTCTATTTGGGGAATGTCGGTAAAAGGAGATCACAATGTCAGTTTCCCTGTCCGGATTTCTCGCTGGAGTCTGCAGTTTTGCGTTGCTCTCTGGTGCCAATGCCCAGGAAACCTTCGGTGTCGATACTATCGCCATTTCGAGCAAACCCAGCTATTCCCCTTATGCCGGACGCAATATGCCGACGCGGCCTTTATGGGGTGACACGCACCTGCACACGGCACTTTCATTGGATGCCCGCGCCGCCGGGGTTATTTTGACCCACGACGACGCCTATCGGTTTGCCAAAGGCGAAGAAGTTACCTCGTCCCATGGGATGCCCCTGCGAATTGGGCAACCACTGGACTGGTTGGTAATCACCGACCACTCCGACGCCATGGGTGCTATGAATGAAGTAATCGCCGGTAATGCGAACCTGCTGACAGATCCGACAGTGCGTGATTGGCACAATAAGCTTAAGCAGCCCGATCAAGTGGTGGAAACCGCAATTGAGATTGTCGAGGCGTTCACGGAAGGTAATATCCCTGAGATACTGCTTTCGCGTTCGTTCCAGCGTGAGATTTGGGATGAAGTGCTTGAGACCGCCGAGGCGCACAACGAGCCGGGGTCCTTTTCTGCCATCATTGGATTTGAATGGACCTCGACCCCGGGCGGGAACAACCTGCATCGAAATGTTCTCTTCCGTGATGATGCGGATGTCGCCGGACGGATATTGCCACTGACAGTTGCCGAGAGCCTTGATCCGCTTGACCTGTACCAATGGATGGAGACGTACGAGGCCACGACCGGTGGTCAGATGTTGGCCATCGCACATAATGGCAATTTGTCGAATGGCATCATGTTCCCGGTTGAAACACTTGAATTTGGCGATCCGATGACTGCTGAATACATTGAGGCGCGCGCGAAATGGGAGCCTTTGTACGAGTTCACTCAGATCAAGGGTGACGGCGAAGCGCATCCGTATCTCAGTCCTAATGACGAGTTTGCGGATTATGAGACCTGGGATCGCAGCAATCTTGGCCCCGTCGTGAAAGAAGACGGGATGTTGCAATACGAATATGCCCGTGAAGCGCTCAAAAACGGCCTGCTACTTGAAGAGAAGTTCGGCGTAAACCCTTACAAATTTGGCGCAAATGGCGCGACGGATTCGCACACGGGCCTGACCACCGCTGAAGAAAATAATTTCTTCGGCAAGCTCACGACGACCGAACCACACAAAGAGCGGATGAGCACAGACATCGCGCATTTCGACACGGTCTCATGGCCGGGCTGGTACCAGACTGCGTCGGGTTACACCGGCGTCTGGGCGACCGAAAATACCCGCGCGTCGATCTTTGATGCGATGATGCGCAAAGAAACCTATGCCACCACCGGACCGCGTATAACCGTGCGGTTTTTTGGCGGCTATGATTTCGTGGAAAGCGATGCGGCAAGCCGTCTGCCGGCCAACGAAGGGTACGCCAAGGGTGTGCCGATGGGTGGGGATCTTGCAGTAGCACCAGAAGGTAAGGCGCCGACCTTTCTTGTCGGTGCTCTGAGGGACAGCTACAGCGGCAATCTGGACCGAATCCAAATTATCAAGGGCTGGCTGAACGCAGACGGCACGACGGCAGAAATAGTCTATGACGTGGTTTGCGCAGGCCGTGCGATAGTTGACTATAAATGCGATGGGGCGGTGGGCAATACGGTCGATGTTGCGAATGCCTCCTGGACCAACTCGATCGGCTCGCCCGAACTGATCACGGTTTGGTCGGATCCCGATTTCGATCCCGCCTTGCGTTCTGTCTACTACGCCCGGGTAATCGAAATCCCGACTCCGCGTTGGACCGCCTATGAAGCCAAGTATTTTGAGGTTGAGGCCCCTGCTGAATCGCCGATGATCACCCAGGAACGTGCCTATACCTCGCCGATTTGGTATGCGCCGGGTTGACGGAAATGATCCATTCCTGTCCTTAGGGTAATTGTGTTTAAAGCAGATGCAGAATTAATGGGCCCTGACCCTGGACAGGATGAGTCAACCACCATGGCGAGCGAAACAACAAGACCAGAGGAAAAAGCCTCTCGGCCTGACTATCAAGTGTATCGTGAGACCCGTCATTTTGGCAGTCTTAACGGGCTGCGGTTCTTCAGTATCCTGGCTGTACTTTGGCATCATGCGCCTGTCTGGGGGCAAATGTCTGAAGCTCCGGTTCTGTTGACACGCGGATTTCTGGGCGTTGATTTCTTTTTTGTTCTAAGCGGTTTTCTGATCACGACGCTGCTCTTGCGTGAAGAGGCCAGCAACGGTCACTATTCGCTTAAAGGGTTCTACTGGCGGCGGTTCTTGCGCATTGTTCCGGTATACTTCCTCGTCGTGACCGTCCTTGCGGTTTATTACATTGGTATCAAGGGGAAGACTGAATTCCTTGACCTTGTGCCATTCTACTATCTGTTTTTGTCCAATTTTCTGGTGAGCGATATTCCGATGCTGGCGCCTACCTGGTCGCTTTCGGTAGAAGAACAATATTATCTGATCTGGCCGCTGTTGTTGTTGCTCACGCCACGCCGGTACATTCTACATTTTCTGGTTGGTCTGATTGCGCTCAACGTTGTGGCCGTCAGCGGTGGCCTTCGCGTCATCGGGATCAGACCTATCGAGGTCGATCCTTTGGTCATCAAAATGTTCACCAGCACCTATGCCCCTATTCTCATCGGGTCTGGCCTGGCTATTTTGCTTCATAACAAAGCAGGGTTTGAAGCGTTGAGTCGTGTGTTTGGGGTCAGGAGTGCAGCACCTGTGACCTTCCTGATTTTGCTGGTTTTGGTGAATTTCCTGCAATCGGATGTGACCGGCTGGCCCAATCTTGTACTGCATTTGACAATGGCGGCCTGCCTGACCAGCATCGTTATCCGCGAGGATCATCTGCTGCGCCCTGTTTTCACCTTTCGGCCCATAGTGCGGGTTGGCGAGATAAGTTATGGCCTCTATCTTTATCACCTGATCGGCCTGTACATTGCCACCGTCGTTCTCGCCAAGATCGGATGGCAAGGGGGCTGGTACACCTTCGTGGTTTACAGTCTTGTCTCCATCGGCATGGCCGAACTGAGCTTTCGGTATTACGAAACGCCATTCCTAAATCTGCGCCATCGAAAAACCTAGCTGCGACGCTTGGGTTGATATGGTTTGCATCGTTTTTGTATGTTAGCCTTAAAGGCTCAAAAGGGGGCTGGACAATTGCCAATAACTACGCCGATTTGTGATCTCCTGGAAATCGAACACCCCATTCTTCTGGCACCAATGGC
>DAOUQK010000362.1 GCA_030625695.1 Paracoccaceae bacterium
CAAGATCAAGAGGAGCACGCGCATGCCTTCATTTTCGAGCACTTTGGAGCAATCCATCCACGCCGCTCTGGCGCTGGCCAATGAACGACATCATGAGTTCGCCACGCTGGAGCATCTGTTGCTGGCACTGCTGGACGAACCCGACGCAATTCACGTCATGCAAGCTTGCAGCGTTGATACAAACGAATTGCGCGACACGCTGGTCGAGTTCATCGACGAAGACCTGTCCAATCTGGTGACGGACGTAGACGGCTCAGAAGCTGTACCCACCGCCGCCTTTCAGCGCGTCATCCAACGCGCGGCGATCCATGTTCAAAGCTCGGGCCGCAATGAGGTGACAGGGGCCAACGTGCTGGTGGCAATATTTGCCGAACGCGAAAGCAACGCGGCCTATTTCCTGCAAGAGCAGGACATGACGCGCTATGACGCGGTGAATTTTATTGCCCATGGTGTGGCCAAGGACCCGGCGTTTGGCGAACAACGCCCGGTAGCGGGTGCGCCTGAAAACGAACTTGGGCATGAGGAAGAGATTCAAGGTGTTACAGAAGGTGACGCCAAGGAAAGCGCGTTGGACAAATACTGCGTTGATCTGAACGCCAAGTCGCGTGAAGGCGATATTGATCCGCTGATCGGTCGCGAGGCCGAGGTCGAACGCTGTATTCAGGTGCTGTGTCGTCGACGCAAGAACAACCCGCTTTTGGTGGGCGATCCCGGGGTTGGCAAAACTGCCATCGCCGAAGGGCTGGCGCGTAAGATTGTCGCCGGAGAAACGCCTGAAGTTCTGGCCGAGACAACAATCTATTCGCTTGATCTGGGGGCATTGCTGGCCGGGACGCGGTATCGTGGTGACTTTGAAGAACGGCTGAAGGCGGTTATTTCCGAATTGGAAGCCCACCCTGATGCGGTTTTGTTCATCGACGAAATTCACACGGTCATCGGTGCCGGTGCCACATCCGGCGGGGCGATGGATGCGTCGAACCTTTTGAAACCGGCGTTACAGGGCGGCAAGTTGCGCACCATGGGCAGCACCACCTATAAAGAATTCCGCCAGCATTTTGATAAGGACCGCGCGCTTTCCCGTCGGTTCCAGAAGATTGATGTGAATGAGCCGTCGGTCGAGGACACCATCAAGATACTCAAAGGGCTAAAACCGTACTTTGAAGAGCATCATGGCGTCAAATACACTGCTGATGCGATCAAAACTTCGGTCGAACTGGCCGCGCGGTATATCAATGACCGCAAGCTGCCCGACAGCGCCATCGACGTGATCGACGAGGCCGGAGCGGCGCAACATCTGGTGCCCGTGTCGAAACGGCGCAAGACCATCGGCACCAAAGAGGTTGAAGCCGTGGTGGCCAAGATTGCCCGCATTCCGCCAAAGAATGTGTCGCGGGACGACGCACAGGTGCTGAAAGATCTGGAAGCCTCGCTGAAACGGGTGGTGTTTGGTCAGGACAAGGCGATTGATGCACTGTCCAGTGCCATCAAACTGTCCCGCGCCGGACTGCGTGAACCGGAAAAGCCCATCGGCAACTATCTGTTTTCCGGGCCAACGGGTGTCGGCAAAACCGAAGTGGCCAAGCAGTTGGCCGATACGTTAGGCGTGGAACTGCTCCGGTTCGATATGTCGGAATATATGGAGAAACACGCGGTGTCCCGTCTGATTGGCGCACCTCCGGGCTATGTTGGGTTTGATCAGGGCGGCATGCTAACGGACGGCGTCGATCAGCATCCGCATTGTGTGTTGTTGCTGGACGAGATGGAAAAGGCCCACCCGGATGTCTATAACATCCTGTTGCAGGTGATGGACCACGGCGAACTGACCGATCACAATGGCCGCACCGTCAATTTCCGCAATGTTATCCTGATCATGACTTCGAATGCGGGTGCGGCAGAGATGGCCAAATCAGCCATCGGTTTTGGCCGTGACCGCCGCGAGGGTGAAGATACGGCAGCGATCGAACGCGCCTTTACGCCGGAATTCCGTAACCGGCTGGATGCGGTGATATCGTTTGCGCCACTGCCGAAAGAGGTGATTTTGCAGGTGGTCGAGAAATTTGTGCTGCAACTTGAAGCGCAACTGATGGACCGCAATGTGGTGATCGAACTGACCAAAGGGGCTGCCGAATGGCTGGCCGACAAAGGCTATGACGAAAAGATGGGCGCGCGGCCCTTGGGCCGGGTCATTCAGGAATACATCAAGAAACCATTGGCCGAAGAATTGTTGTTTGGCAAACTGGCCAAAGGCGGCGTTGTCAAAGTGGGCATGAAGGCGGGCAAGCTTGATCTTAAGGTTGAAGGGCCGCAAAAACCGCGGATTTCCGGCGATAAACCACCGCTTTTAACGGCGGAATAATGCGACAAGCGGCACTTCTTGCCGCTTGTCTATGCGCCGCCGCACCCGTTGCGGCGGACGCACCAATCCTAAGCCTGCCAATTGACTGCACGCTTGGAAAAACCTGCTACATCCAGAATTACGTCGACCGCGACTCCGGACCACACGCGTTGGATTTCCGCTGTGGTGGTTTGAGTTATGACGGGCATAAAGGCACCGATTTTGGCCTGCCTACCCTGACTGACATGCGGCGAGGCGTCGATGTTCTGGCCTCGGCTCCGGGCGTGGTTAGTGGTTTTCGCGACGGGGTTGATGATGTCGGGCCGACCGACGCGACGCAAGGGCGCGAATGCGGTAACGGTGTGGTTCTGCGCCACGCAGATGGCTGGGAAACGCAGTATTGTCATATGAAATCCGGGACCCTGACGGTGAAGAGCGGGCAAGCGGTGCTGCGCGGAGATGTTCTGGGTCAAGTCGGGCTGAGCGGGCAGACGGAATTCCCGCATGTTCATCTGAGTGTTCGGCACAACGGTGAAACGGTGGATCCGTTTGATCCTGATCTGGTTTCCCCCTGTGATGCGGCTGGGGCCACGTTGTGGCGGGACATGCCAGAATACCTGCCCGGTGGTTTGTTGGACGCCGGGTTTTCGCCCGGTATTCCAGACTATGAACTGGTAAAGGACGGTTCCGCCGACCAAACACAACTGGTCGGTGACGCGCCCGGGTTGGTGATCTACGGCTTTGGATACGCCAGCCGTCCCGGCGACGTGATGGAGATGAAAATCCATGGCCCGATGGGAGAATTTCTTTTGCAACGTATAGAACTGGATAAAAATCAGGCGCAGTTTTTTCGCGCCACGGGTAAACGCCTGACCAAAGCGCGTTGGCCAGCCGGGCACTATACCGGCACTGTAATTTTGCGTCGCGGTGCGCACATTCTGGGCGAGCGTCACCTTGAGATGGA
>DAOUQK010000096.1 GCA_030625695.1 Paracoccaceae bacterium
TGGCCGAAGAATTTGCAGGCCCGACCCTGTTTTGGGGCGGGGCCTGGTTAATCATTTCCCTGTGCGTTATCGCCTTGTGCCTGCGCTTTGGGCTGGGCAGCGACAGCAATATCTCGCGGCACCGCCCCAAAGGTTACAAAACCTGATCAATCACCCGCTTTAGGCGCGCCAAAGTGGCGTCAACGTCATAGAGTTTGTCGAGGCCAAACAGCCCCAGCCGGAAAGTGGCAAACCCTTCGGGTTCATCACATTGCAACGGCACACCGGCGGCGATCTGCATTCCCAAAGCGGCGAATTTGCTGCCATTTTGAATGCCCGGATCGTCGGTATAGCTGACCACCACACCCGGTGCGCCAAAACCGTCGGCCGCCACCGATGTGATGCCCTTATCCTTCAACATCGCCCTAACCGCGTTGCCCTGTTCCCACTGCGCATCACGCAAGCGTTCAAAGCCATAGTCACGGGTTTCCAGCATTGTGTCGCGAAACGCCCGCAAGGCGTCGGTCGGCAGGGTGGCATGATAGGCGTGGCCGCCGTTTTCATACGCCACCATGATTTGGCGCCATTTCTTCAGGTCAATGGCAAAGCTGTCCGAGGTGGTTTCCTCAAGCCGGGCCTCGGCCCTCTCTGACAGCATCACAAGGCCCGCCGAAGGTGACGCACTCCAGCCTTTTTGCGGTGCGGATATCAGCACATCAACCCCGGTTTCTGCCATGTCGACCCATGCACAGCCCGATGCAATGCAGTCCAGCACCATCAGCGCGCCCACATCGTGGGCGGCAGCCGCCATCGCCGTCACATAGTCATCCGGCAGGATCACTCCGGCAGCGGTTTCCACATGCGGGGCAAACACCACGCCGGGTTTTTGCGCGCGAATGGCCGCTGTTACTTCGTCGATGGGGGCCGGTGAAAATGGCGCCATATTGCCCGATTGGCGGGCTTTCATCACGGTGGCGGATGCGGTCAGCCCGCCGGTTTCGAATATCTGGCTCCACCGGTAAGAAAACCAGCCGTTGCGTACCACCAACACATCTTCGCCCCGGGCAAACTGACGCGCCACGGCCTCCATCGCATAGGTGCCACCACCGGGGATCAGCGCCACGGCGTGGGCGTTATAGACGTCTTTCAGCATTGATGAGATGTCGTTCATCACCGTTTGGAACGCCTTGGACATATGGTTCAGGGATCGGTCGGTGAACACCACCGAAAACTCTTCCATTCCGTCAGGGTCGATATTTTCTAGCAAACCGGGCATGCGTTGGTTCCTTTCCTATGTTGCCTTTGGGCATAGCGCGAAGCGGGCAGGGGATGCAATCCGCCGATTGGTCACTAGCCTATCGGCCCCGGCCTGCGTTCCTCGCTTAGCAATACGTTTGCCTCGACTTCTCCGGCGCCCGGCAGGGTCATGATGCGGCGTCTCAGAACCCGTTCGAAGTCACCCAGATCGCGGGCCACCACGCGCAGGCGGAAGTCATAGAGGCCAAGCACATGTTCGACCGATTGCACCTCGGGGATGGCTGTCACCGCGCGTTCAAAATCACCAAGGGAAACCTGCCCCTTGCGGGCAAGTTTGACGCCCAGAAACACTGTAACGCCAAATCCCAGCGCCTCGGCATTCAGCCGCAACCGTCGGCCGCTGATCACGCCTGCCGCTTCCAGACGTTTGATCCGCCGCCATGTGGCCGGTTGCGACAGGTTGAACCGTCGCCCCAAAGCGCCCGCACTTTGGCTGGTATCCTGCGACAGGGCGCGCAGCAATTTGCGGTCCAGATCGTCCAAATCAATCACAGGATCAATCATAAGGGCAACCCCCGGTCGCTTTTGATTCGGGCAATATGCATCAAGGCTTCGATATCTGCGATATGCGGCAGGGTCAGGATGCGGGTCCGGTAAAGAGTCTGATAGTGGGCCAGATCACGGGCAATCACTGACAGGCGCACGTCAACCCGGCCCAGGAACGTCTGGATCTCCAACACTTCGGGCACCTCGCGGGCCGCCGCGAGGAATTCGTCAAATGCGCGGCTTACCGTTTTGTCGAGGGTAAAGCGCAAGGACACTTCTACCGTATATCCCAAAGCCGCCCAGTTGATCACCGCCTCGCGGCCCTGGATCAGCCCGGTTGCCTGCATCTTTTCAAGCCGCCGCCAGCAGGTTGCGGACGTCAGTCCGCACCGTGCCGCAAGATCGGCGGTGGTCAGGTCGGGGTCGGCCTGAAACTGACGCAATATGCGACGGTCTGTGTCGTCAAGCATGAAAACCTCAGTAAATTAGAAATACGCGAATGAAACTTCTTCTTTTACGTAAATACGGGAAAATTCAGAAATCACAATCAGCGAATTACTTGTTAAAAGACGCCAGGCTATTCACCCAACTTACAAAGGAGCGCCAAAATGCGCGTTTATTATGATCGCGATTGCGACATCAACCTGATCAAAGACATGAAAGTGGCTATTCTCGGCTATGGCAGCCAAGGCCACGCCCACGCGCTGAACCTGCGCGATTCCGGGGCCAAGAACCTTGTGGTTGCCCTGCGCGAAGGGTCGGCATCAGCCGCCAAGGCGGAAGGCGAGGGCCTTAAGGTCATGGGGATTGCCGAGGCTGCGGCCTGGGCTGACCTGATCATGTTCACCATGCCCGATGAATTGCAGGGCGAAACCTATCGCAAATATGTGCATGACAATATCCGCGACGGGGCGGCGATTGCATTTGCGCACGGGTTGAACATCCATTTCGGTCTGATTGATCCCAAGCCCGGCATCGACGTGATCATGATGGCCCCCAAAGGCCCGGGCCACACGGTACGCGGCGAATATACCAAAGGCGGCGGTGTGCCGTGCCTTGTGGCGGTGGACAAGGACGCGTCCGGTCGCGCGCTCGAGATTGGCCTCAGCTATTGCTCGGCCATCGGCGGCGGGCGTTCCGGCATCATCGAAACCAACTTCCGCGAGGAATGCGAGACCGATCTGTTCGGCGAACAGGCGGTTCTGTGTGGCGGTCTGGTTGAACTGATCCGCATGGGCTTTGAAACCCTGGTCGAGGCCGGATATGCGCCCGAGATGGCGTATTTTGAGTGTCTGCACGAGGTCAAGCTGATCGTTGATCTGATTTATGAAGGCGGTATTGCCAACATGAACTATTCGATCAGCAACACAGCGGAATATGGCGAATATGCCTCTGGTCCGCGGATCCTGCCATACGACGAGACCAAGGCGCGGATGAAGGCGGTTCTGACGGATATTCAGAACGGCAAATTTGTGCGTGATTTCATGCAGGAAAACGCCGTCGGCCAGCCTCATTTCAAAGCGACACGGCGTTTGAACGATGAGCACCAGATCGAGAAGGTCGGCGAGACGTTGCGCGGTATGATGCCGTGGATTTCGGCGGGTAAAATGGTGGACAAGACCAAGAACTAGGCGTGGCGGTGGGGTGAAACCCCACCCTACGGCATGGCTCCGGCGTAGCACGTCATCAGGACGTGGTTCCAGCCGGGGTCGTATGACGCGCGGCGGTTTGCGGCTTGTGTCCCCAAAGCCTCCCATCCTGTGTGGGTCAGGGTGACTCTGGTGCCGGTTTCAACCGGTTCAAAGTCAACCCGCACCAGGGTTGCCTGATCTGGCGAGGCGCCGGGATGCCAGGTCATGGCAAAACTACGCGCCGGGTCCCAGTGGGTGATCTTACCCCAGTTGGCACGCTGGCCATCATTGGTGATCTCATAGATCGCACCACCTGTGTGCGGTTCAATGGTGATGGCCTGGGGCAAGGCGTTATCGGCGGCTGAGACAGAATGGCTTTGCCCGGGCCACCAGTCGGCGATGCCGACGGTGAAGATTTCAAAGGCGCGGGCAGGGGGTGCGTTGACGGTGAGTGTTTTGATCAGCGGGTCAGGCATGTTTCATGTCCTGTTCGACAGCTTCGCCAAAGGATGTCAGCACGTCCTGCCAAAGTCCATCCAGATAGGCGCGCAGGTCGGCCAATCCGTCAGGTTCGGCGCAATAGATGTTGCGGGTGCCCTGTTTTGTGACCGTTACAAGGCCTGCGTCGGACAGCACCTTCAGATGCTGGGATATCGCCGGGCGGCTGACTGGAAAGTGCTGCGCCAATGTGCCGACGGCCATAGGTGCCGTCGCCAGCGCCTCAAACACCTGACGGCGGGTCGGGTCGGCGAGGGCGGCGAGTGGCTTGGTTAGATGGTTAGGCATGACTTACGGTAAGTGTATACTTACGCTATGTCAACGAGTGAAAGTGGAGTGAGAAATGACTCAGACGACCTCAACAGCGGCCAGTTGGCTGATGATTGCAGCACTGGGACTGACCTGGGGCGGTGCGTTTCTGGTGATTGAACTGGCGTTGCCGGGGATCACGCCATTCTGGCTGGCGGCGGCGCGGATCAGTTTCGGCACGGTGCTGACCGGGATCATTTGGGTGTTGCGCGGTGCGCGGTTGTTCACTCGCCCACCTGAGACTGCTCAGCGGATCAATCTGGTAATCATTGCTGTGCTTAGTTCGGCGGCCCCCTTTATGTTGCTCAGCTGGGGCCAGCAATATGTCACCTCGGGGTTCGCGGGTGTGTCGATGGCCAGTGTGGCGCTGATTGTGCTGCCGATGGCGCATTTTCTGGTGCCGGGCGAGCGGATGACCTGGAGGCGGCTGGCCGGTTTCCTGATTGGCTTTGCCGGGGTGGTTCTGCTGATCGGTGATCAGCTGTTTGCCAGTTCCGGCGCGTCGCTGGAATTGCCCGGACGACTGGCCTGTCTTGGCGCGGCGGCCTGCTATGCGATCAGTTCGGTGCAGATGCGCCAGTTGCCCGAGGTTGATCCGGTTGGCCTGTCGGCCATCCTGCTGGCGATTGGTGCAATATGTGTGATTCCAGTGGCCTGGGCCGTCGAAGGCCCACCACCGATGGTGGACAATCAAACCTTGCTGGCCGTGGGTTTTCTGGGGCTGGTGCCAACGGCGGCGGCCAATCTTCTTAGGGTGACTGTGGTGCGCACAGCGGGGCCGGTGTTCATGTCGTTGGTGAATTATCAGGTGCCAATCTGGTCGGTCCTGCTGGGCGCGCTGATTCTGGGCGAGGCGTTGCCGCCGTCGCTGATCTGGGCGATGATGTTGATATTGGCGGGCGTCGGCCTTAGCCAATTTGGCGCGTTGACGCGTTTGTTTGCAAAAGGTTAGCGCCGTAACGCACTGACCAATTCGCCGTAAAGCGCCACACGCTCGTCTTCTGACAGGAACGTACCAATTTCGACCACCCGACCACCGCCGGTCAGGGTTACGTACTGCGGCACCGGACCGCCGTGCGCATGGATTTCCGGACGGACCCAATAGCGGTTGCACTCCCATTCCTGATCCGGCCCCTTTGGGTTGCGCCGGATCAGATGGGCGTGATCCTGCGTCAGGGTCAATACTTCGAAGACCTGTGCATCCCGGCGCGACCGGGCCAGCGCCAGCCAGATGGCCGCCAACGCCAGCAACAGGAACGGCAACAACCCCCACAGCACAACAGACCCGAGAACACCCATCAAAGGCATCAGAATAAAGGCGAATGTCAGCCCGATAAACCAGACAAAGCCGCGTGGTTGTAACGATTGATGCGGCCATAGGTGCAGCTCATCCAAAGGGTGGGCTGTGTCGGGTTGGTCTGGTTTGGTCCAGCTGTAGGGCATTCGTTTGTGATAACCCATGAATGTTGCGCCCTCCCCATATAAGGTGGATCGCCGGATTGGTAAAATCGCAGTATGGTGTGCGGAATGGTGCACAGTGTCACAGGGGTGTCGCAAGGGAACTGGTGGATAAGCGTCATTTCGCAAGGGTGACTTTACATAAAGACTGGGCTCTGAACTTACTGCGCGCGAACAAACCGGAGACGAGCATGGAACTGGATCATTTGGCGGTGGCCGGAACAACCCTTGAAGAGGCGAGCGCGCTGATCGAGGAGGCTTTGGGCGTGGCGTTGCAGCCAGGTGGTAACCACGCGCATTTTGGCACTCACAACAATCTATTGGGCCTGGCGGATGGGCTTTATCTGGAAGCAATTTCCATTGACCCAGCAGCACCAAAACCAATTTATCCGCGGTGGTTTGATCTTGACGCCTTTACCGGGCCCTCCCGGTTAAACAACTGGATTTGTCGGGTGGATGACCTTTCTCTGGCCCTTTCAACTCGACCTGATACGGTTGGCACGCCGGTTGACCTTAGCCGGGGTGATTTGCGGTGGCGCATGGCCGTGCCGCAATCGGGACGACTGCCCTATGACAATATGCATCCGGCGCTGATCCAATGGCAGGGGCCATATCATCCCGCGACAAAGCTCACGCAATCGGGCTGTACGCTGCGCCGACTTGTGGTGGCGCACCCGATGGCCGGGGAGTTGCAGGATGGGTTGGCGATTGTTGATGCGCGGGTGGTGTTCGAACCGGGTTCACCCGCATTGATGGCTGAATTTGATACCCCCCATGGCCCAAGGGTGCTGCAATGACCCGGCATCAGGCCAGCTTTCGTCAGGCCAGAATGGGCGATGTGCCTGCGATCTGCGATATCACCAATGCCGCGATCCGCGACACGCTGGCAACCTTTACCACCACCGAACGTGGCGAGGCCGAGGTTGCCGCCGATATCGCCCTGCGTTGGGCTGCCTATCAGGTGGTACTGCTGGAGGGCCAGGTGGTTGGCTTTGCGACCTATGACGCGTTTCGCAACGGCCCCGGCTATGCCCACACCAAAGAGCTGAGCATTCATCTGGCCGGGAATGCGCGCCGTCAGGGGATAGGCCGCGCGCTGATGGCCCGGCTTGAGGATGTGGCGGTGCATGCGGGCGTTCGGGTTCTGGTCGCCGGAATCTCCGGTGCCAACCCCGAGGCACAGGTTTTCCACGCCGCTTGTGGTTTTGAAGAGGTCGGTCGGATGCCGCAGGTCGGGTTCAAATCCGGCCAATGGCTCGATCTGGTGCTGATGCAAAAGGTGCTGCTGGTTGCCGACCCGGACATAAACACCTAAACTACAGCCTATGTCGATCTGGACCCGCATAAGCGAGGCATTGTCAGCGCTGGCCAAAGGCGAAGGCCTGGGCGAGGTGTTCAAACACCTGACCACGCCGCGTGAACGCAGTGTTGCCTTTACCATTGCGGTCATCGCTTTGGGTGCAAAGATGGCCAAAGCAGATGGCCAAGTGACCCGTGACGAAGTGACTGCCTTTCGCGAAGTGTTCCAGATCGCCCGCGAGGATGAGGCAAACGCAGCCAAGGTGTTCAACATGGCTCGGACCGACGTGGCCGGCTATCGCGATTATGCCCGCCAGATCCAAGTCATGTTCAAGGATGATCGCGAGACCTTGTGCGACCTGATGGAAGGGCTGTTTCATATTGCCCTTGCAGACGGGTTCTATCACCCGGGCGAAGACGAGTTTCTGGAGACAGTCTCGACCATCTTTGACATCCCCGACCGGCAGTTTCGCGCGCTTCGTATGCGGTTTGTGCCCGACCAACAGGCCGATCCCTATACCGTGCTGGGCGTGCCTCCGGACGCGCCATATGACGAAGTCCGTGCCATGTGGCGCCGTTTGGTACGCGAAACCCACCCCGATGCGATGATTGCCCGCGGTGTGCCGGAAGAGGCCGTAAAGCTGGCGGAAAAGCGGATGATCGACATCAACCGCGCCTGGGGCGAGATCAACGGAGCGCGACGGTTAGAGAAAACCTGATGCGGCTGGCGACATATAACGTCGAATGGTTCGCGAACCTGTTTGATGACGACGACCGCCTGCTGGACGATGGCGGATGGTCCGGGCGATACAACGTCACCCGCGCGCAACAGATCAGGGCGCTGGACCACGTATTCACCGCATTGGATGCGGATGCGGTGATGGTAGTCGAGGCCCCGAACACGGGGCGGCATCAAAGCAGTGTCCGGGCGTTGGAACATTTTGCCGGGGTGTTTGGTTTGCGCACCTCGCGCGCGGTTTCGGGTTTTGCCAATGATACCCAACAGGAAATCACTTTGCTGTACGACCCTGCGACCTTGCAGGCGGCCCATGACCCACAAGGGGTCGAGACCGGCAAGAAAGGCAGCCGGGACGCGCCGCGCTTTGATTCCGTGTTCCGGATTGATCTGGACATTGATGCCACCGAAGATTTGGTGCGGTTTTCCAAACCGCCGTTGGAACTGGCCCTGCGCACCAGTTCGGGCACCGAATTGCGGATGATCGGCGCACATTTGAAGTCCAAAGCACCGCATGGCGCGCGCAACCGCGACGAAGTGATGCGCATTTCCATTACCAACCGGCGCAAACAACTGGCCCAGGCGATCTGGCTGCGGGCCCGGATCGAGGCGCATGAAGCGCAGGGCGATCAGATAATTATCATGGGTGATCTGAATGACGGGCCGGGGTTGGACGAATACGAACACCTGTTTGGCCGTTCGACGGTCGAAATTATTCTTGGCGATACCCTGTTTGACCCGCACGCCAGACAGACCCTGGACCGGCCGTTTGGGGCCGCCTTAAGTACCGCGCGGTTTGAACGGCGCCAAAGTGGCACGTATTTGCAGGCCCTGCTGGATTACATCATCATTTCCGATGACCTCAGGTCGCGGCAGCCGCAATGGCGCATCTGGCATCCGTTCGACGATTCCGAATGCTGGGGCAGGGTTGATCTGCGCGATGCATTGCTGATGGCATCGGATCACTTCCCGGTGACGCTCGATATCGACATATGACCCTTTAAGATGGGGTGATCTGTCCCTATATTGGCCCCATGAAACACCGCATCCCTCTGGTCGCCGCTTTGGCGGTTTCTCTTGTCGCACCTCTTCCGGCCCCGGTTTCGGCCCAGGACGAGGGACGGTCCTTGATGGAACGCGGCGCGGAATTGTTTCTGGAGGGGCTGCAACAGGAAATGGCCCCGACGCTGAATGATCTGCGTGGATTGGTGGACGAATTTGGTCCGGCGATGCAGGGGTTTGTGCGCGAAATGGGCCCGGCATTTTCGCAGCTTCTGGGCGAGGTCCAGGATTGGTCGCGGTATCACCCGCCCGAGATTTTACCCAATGGTGACATCATCATACGACGCAAAGCTGATCCATCAGATGAAGGCGTAGAAGATGAAGCCCCGCCGCCGTCCGGCCCAACTGATATATAACGGCACTGGCCTTCGATACTTGAATGCAATTGAAAATGGACTCTGGAGTTTCTGGAGAGAATAGCGGGTATTAAAACCGCAACTGTAGCTTCCTAAACATACGTTCGGATCAGAAAAATCCACTTTTCAGGCGCTTATAGGTGCTTACCGGAGCCTCGCGGCGAATGATCCTAGTGTCGCGAACGACCGAGGCTCGTTCTATCAACAACAACTGTACGCGGTAGGTGTGAGCGCACGAATGATGTGAGGTCAGCAGCGTGATCTGCCAGGAGGTCCGCAGCTCAGATTTTTTGGCAGTTTCCGCTATTTGTCGACCCCGCCAGTAATAATCCCTTCGCAGGACACATTATTGCCAGATTTATCCATTGTATTGTTTCCAATTCGTGCACAGCCCTACCATATTTGAGGAATTGAGAATGACAGTCGCAGATCGAGATCAAGCCGATTATCTTTCCGCCAAAGACGGCTCATATAAGGATCTTTTGATCCATGCGGCAAAGAATTCCGGGCGCCCTGTGCTTCGGATTCATCGTGAGTTCAGGCAGATGGCCAAATCTCATAGCCGATTGAACATGGTCGAATACGTGCGCAACGGCCTCTATGATATTGACCGGTTTTCGCAAGAAGAACGGGACTGTTTCATCTCTAACGACCTACATTGGCCGATCACTCATCAATGTTGCAACAAAGGCTGGACGAGCGCCGCCGAAGACAAAATTCTGGCCGCTACGCTGCTAAACGCGGGTGGGGTGCCAGTGCCTGAAACCGTTGCCGTGTTCGACAAATCGTCGCGGATTTACCCCGGCCTGACCAAGATCGCGTCTGTCGAAGCCCTGCGCGATCTACTGCAAACGTATTCCAGTGAACCGCTGTTTTGTAAGATCGTCGACGGCATGGTCAGTTTGGGCGCGTTTCGCATCGAAAGCAGCGACGCCACTGAGATTGTTTGCTCTGGCCATCCCCCTATGAGTCACGAGCATTTTCTATCTGAATTTGTGGGTAACAGTGCCTATGTCGTTCAGCGAGAACTCAGGAACCACAGCCGATTCGAAAAATACGCCACGGCACTCGGAACCGTCCGGATGGTCAATATGGTTACGGATAGCGGTGTCAATTGCCCGATCGCGTTAATTAAACTTCCTCAGGGTAATAATATCGCCGATGCGTTCTGGCGTCCGGGCAATCTCGCGTGTGAAATCGACGTTGAGACGGGTTGTATTCGGACCGTGACCCGCCGCGGGACCGATATGGAATTTCTTGATGACCACCCAGACATCCCCGACCTGATGGGGCTTGAATTGCCCTTCTGGTCCGGACTGCGCGACATCAACGAACGCGCCGCCAATATCTTCGCTCCGGTCCGTTATCAATCGACTGATATCGCGATAACTGAGGACGGGCCGGTGGTCGTCGAACTGAATTATGGTGGTAGTTTCGATTTGCCGCAATATGCCAGTGGACGCGGAATGCTTACACCGGAAGTGCGCTCTTTTTTCGAAAGCTGCGGTGTCAATTTCAACCGGAAGCCCAAACGTCGGCTACCATTCATCGGTCGGTAAGTCCTACGACCTGAGCACTCATGTTCAAACTGAGTGTTG
>DAOUQK010000200.1 GCA_030625695.1 Paracoccaceae bacterium
GTTTCCAATGTGGCGCATATCTTCCAATCACCCGGGCCGATTTATGAACCGGGCGGGATCACCCATGACTGGTGGCGTATGGGCCGGTTTCTGCATGCCTGCGGCATTGGTCCAAGCGACATTGTCCAGAATTGTTTCTCATACCACCTGACTCCGGCCGGCATGATTTTCGAATCTGGCGCGCGCGCCGTTGGTGCCACGGTTCTGCCTGCGGGCACCGGCCAAACCGAACTACAGGTCCGCGCGGCCCGTGATATATCGGTGACGGCCTACGCCGGCACGCCCGACTACCTCAAGATCATCCTTGATAAAGCTGATGAGATGGGTGTGGCCCTTGGCATCTCCAAAGCCGCCGTCGGCGGCGGTGCGTTGTTTCCCAGCCTAAGGGCGGAATACCGCGATCGCGGCATCACCTGCCTGCAATCATACGCCACCGCCGATCTGGGCAACATCGCCTACGAAAGCCCGGCAATGGACGGCATGATCATCGACGAACAGGTGATCGTCGAAATCGTCACCCCCGGCACCGGCAACCCGGTGGAACCCGGCGAAGTGGGCGAAGTCGTGGTCACCACCCTGAACCCCGACTACCCGCTGATCCGCTTTGCCACCGGCGACCTCAGCGCCATGATGGAAGGGCAATCTCCTTGCGGACGGACCAACCGGCGCATCAAAGGCTGGATGGGCCGGGCCGATCAGACTACCAAGATCAAAGGCATGTTTGTGCGCCCCGAACAGGTGGCAGCACTCGTCGCCAAACACGACGAAATCATCAAAGCACGGGTGATTGCATCCCGAGAAGGCGAGATGGACGTGATGAAAGTGCAGCTTGAGGCCCCATCTGAGAGTGCCGCTTTTGCGGCCTCGGTGGTGGACATCCTCAAGCTGAAAGGCGCGGTCGAGGTGGTGGCACCGGGCAGCCTGCCCAAGGATGGGCTGGTGATCGAGGATCAGCGGATTTATGAGTGATACCAGAACGTCTGGACGCTGGCTCATGCAGCCATGCGTAGGGTGGGGTTCCCCCCCACCGCCCGGCAAAGCCAAAGGGGTGGTGGGTTGAAAACCCACCCTACGCAACAATGACAGGTCGGTCTTTGGGCGGATTGGTATGAGGTGTGATTATTCCGCTGGTTGAACGGTTACCACTTATTGAACAAGGGGCCACGATCAACGCGGCCCCCTTGAACTTTATCAGTACAACGCCACAGGGTTGATAATCATCTGCACAGTGCCGCGAATGCGGGCCTGGCCAAGCACGAACATGAACTCGCTCACGCCGTCGCGCACCAATGGCCCTGTGTCCATCGTCTCAAGCAGATAGATGCCGTTTTCCTTAAGCAGCACCACATGGCCGTAAAACGCGCCATCCCCCGGTGCCGGCGGAATTGGCTCAACGCCCCATGTGTCAGCGCCCACCGCCATCACATCAAGCGAGGCAAGGTAACGCGCACCTTCGACGTTCAGGCCCGGCTCTCCCGAGACCCATGCGGTTGGGTCGCTTTCCAGCATGCCTTCGGTCCAGCCGGTGTGAAACAGAACGATGTCGCCTTTGCCAACCGCAACCCCTTGGGCAGATGCCGCAGCCTTGATCTCAGCTTCGCCAAAATGCTCGCCCGCGGCCATCACGTCCTTGCCAAAATGCCCGGCCATATCAAGAACCACGCCGCGTCCGACCAAAGGTGGAATGTTGTGCACCCCCATCTTCTTCAGGCCGGTGATGGCCGCGAAATCCTTTTCGTCGTTACAGTTGTAATACATCCCGTTTTCGCCAAGATGCCCAAGCCCGTCAATCTGCGAACCAATGCCAACCCAGGTTTGCAGGATGTCGTCGTTATACGACGCAGGATAGCCAAATTGAGTCAGCTTCTGCCCGCCTTGCTGGTTCGGTTGCACCACTTGCAGGTTGAGCGAGCGAGGCGCGAAAGCCGGAGTGCTGGAATCAATGATAATGCCAAGTGGCAAAGATTTACCCTGTTTGACCAGGCCAAGGGCCATCAGCGTATTTTCCGGGCTAACAAGATTGGCCGAGCCGATCTCATCATCAGCCCCCCATTTTGACGGCACGCAATCCTGCGCCAGTCCCGATGTGGCGACCAGACAAAAGGCGCTGGCCAGTTTTGGTATTATCGACAACTTCATAAGATACTCCTCCTTGGACATGTGCGACTTGCAAGGCAACCATTGGGTTAAACGCAACGCTGCACGATTTAACGTTAACAGGTAAAACGATTCTGAAATAGTGCCAGAAGGAAAATGAAGGATTTGCAGTCGCCCGTGGATAGGATAGCGTGGGTCGGAAACCGACGCGCATGGGCCTGGACGGACGGAGAAAACAGTAATGAAGATTTTTGGATTAGTGGCTGCCTGCCTGGTGTCAGCCTGTTCACAATACGATATTCCAAACGACTGGTCCGGCACTGTGACAGCCCCCGAACAAGGCATTGAATACAGCAAATTGTTCACCAACTTTGTCCAAGAACCCAAGGACATCAAATATGTTCAGGTGTTGGGCCGCTCTTGGGCTGTCTTTCCCTTTCCGGGATCAGATTTCCCTGACGTCTATGTCACCCAGCGCGATAACCTTGATCTGAACCCATATGGCGCGCCGCCATATCGGCGCACGCCTCAGGCGATTCGGGCGGTTGAATTGGCCACCGGCTGTAAGGTGGTGAGATCGGAAATGGTACGCCATGTCACGGCGCGGTATTTCGCACCAGTGGACTGTAGCTAACCCTGTGACGCCAAGGGGGCGGCCCCAATCGCCGCTGACAGATTACGCGCGGCGGTTGTTACCTCGCCACTCAGCCGGACGATATCATCGTCACTAATACGGCTTGAAGGCCCGGACACGGATATCCCGGCCACCGCTTCGCCGTATGCGTCAAATACCGGGGCCGCGATACAGCGCATCCCGTCGGTCTTTTCATCCGCATCCACGGCAAACCCACGGGTCCGGCTTAGGGCAAGATCATGCTCAAGGGCGGCGTGATCCGTCAGCGTCTGCCGGGTATAGCGGGTTAACTCGCGCCCCTTAAGGATCACCTCGCGCCGGTCTTCTGGCATAAACGCCAGCAACGCCTTGCCAATCCCCGAGGCATGCATCTCAGAAACGCTCCCGGGTGGAAAAAACGCGCGAATATTCGCATGCGTTTCCACCTGGCTGATAAACAATACCTCGCCGTTGCGTTCCATCCCAAGATTGGCCGTCTCGCCGGTTGCCGCCATCAGTGCGCGCAGGATTGGCCGCGCGCTATCCACCAAAGAGGTGCGGCGCAAAAATCCAGTGCCGATCAAAAAGGTCCCTGCCCCGATGCTCCAGACTTGCGCCACTTCGTCAAAACCCACCATGCCGCGCCCGTGGAACGTCGTCAGCACGCGGTAAATCGTTGCCGGGGACTGATCCAGATCGTCGGCCAGAACCGACAACGTGGCCCCGCCAAGTTCGCCCAATCGTTGCAGAACGACGATGGCCCGGTCCAGTGATTTGATGGTGTTCTGGTCGGTCTTGTCATGCCAGCCACGCGGCCTGCCACGGGGAAGGCGCGTGTTGGTGGGGGGGGATTTGGTGGCAGGCATAACTTTCTTTCTGGTTTTATGAAAAACAACATCACCATATGAAAAAAGTAACCAACTGTAAATATTGAATTTATCTGTGTGGTAAAGCAAAATTCGCGAGACTCGAAAAAATTGTGCTGGGACCGGGTTGCCTTTAGAAAGGCGGTAACACGCATTAACCACTCCTCAGGAGAACTCCATGAGCATTCAAAACCCGGTCTTCATTCCCGGCCCGACCAACATCCCCGAAGTCGTTCGCAAGGCCTGTGATATGGCCACCATCGACCACCGCTCGCCCGCCTTTGGGGCAATTCTGCACCCGGCGCGCGACGGGGTAAAACAGGTATTGAAAAGCCAGAACGCCGAAGTGTTCATTTTTCCTTCGACCGGGACCGGCGGCTGGGAAACCACAATCACCAACACCTTGTCGCCCGGCGACAAGGTTCTGGTGGCGCGCAACGGCATGTTCTCACATCGCTGGATTGACATGTGCCAGCGCCACGGGCTGGAGGTTCAGATCGTTGAAACCCGCTGGGGCGAAGGCATTTCTGCGGCCCGGTATGGCGAGATACTGGAGGCCGACACGGCGGGCGCAATCCGGGCTGTTCTGGCAACCCACAACGAAACCGCAACCGGGGTTCTGTCCGACATCGGAGCCATTCGGCAGGCGATGGACGCGGCGCGCCATCCGGCAATGTTGTTTGTTGACGGGGTCAGCTCGATCGGATCAATGGACTTCCGGTTTGATGACTGGGGCGTGGACGTGGCCGTAACCGGCTCGCAAAAGGGCTTTATGCTGCCGGCCGGTCTGGCGATTGTCGGCTTCAGCCCCAAAGCGATGCAGGCGACCAAGACTGCCAAGCTGCCGCGCACTTTCTTTGATGTGAACGATATGGGGGCAGGCTATGCCAACAACGCCTATCCTTATACGCCGCCGGTTGGTCTGATCAACGGCTTGAAACTGACCTGCGACATGCTGCTGGATGAAGGGTTGGAAAACGTCTTTGCCCGCCATTTTCGCATCGCCGAAGGCGTGCGCCGCGCGGTACAGGCTTGGGGTTTGGAATTATGCGCCGAAGGGCCAGAGGTTTATTCCAATACAGTCAGCGCAATTCTGACACCCAAGGGGGTCAACGGCACCGATATTGTCACCCATGCGGCGGAAAAATACGGCGTTGCCTTTGGCGTGGGTCTGGGCGAAGTCGCAGGCAAGCTGTTTCGCATTGGTCATCTGGGCAGCCTGACGGATGTAATGATGCTCAGCGGGATTGCTACGGCTGAGATGTGCATGGTTGATTTGGGCATGAAAATCGAGTTGGGTGCGGGGGTGGCCGCAGCGCAAGAGTATTTTCGCAGCAATGACGGGCTGGCACAAAAAGACGCGGCATAAGGGACAGGAACGACATGTATATTCCCACCTATCAGGATGTGGTCGACGCCCACGCCCGCATCGCGCCTTACGTGCATCGCACCCCGGTTCTGACCTCGTCTTATCTGAACGAACTGACCGGCGCCGAGCTGTTCTTTAAGTGCGAGAACTTTCAAAAGGCCGCCGCATTCAAGGTGCGTGGTGCCAGCAATGCGGTGTTTGGCTTAAGCGACGAAAAAGCGGCGCATGGCGTTGCCACACATTCCAGCGGAAACCACGCGCTTAGCTTGGCTTATGCCGCCGGGCGGCGCGGTATCCCATGTCATGTGGTGATGCCACGTACCGCCCCGCAGGCCAAAAAGGACGCGGTGATTGGCTATGGCGGTGTGATCACCGAATGCGAACCATCAACCAGCAGCCGGGAAGAGGTTTTTGCCAAAGTCGAAGCCGAGACCGGCGCGGATTTTGTGCATCCCTACAACGACCCAAGGGTGATCGCCGGACAAGGCACCTGTAGTCGCGAGTTGGTGGAACAAGTCGAAGCGCTGGACGCGGTTGTTGCCCCTATCGGCGGCGGCGGGATGATTTCCGGCACTTGCCTGAGCCTGTCAAACATCGCGCCCGAGATTAAGATTTATGCCGCCGAGCCAGAGCAGGCCGACGATGCGGCACGGTCTTTCCGGGCCGGGCATATCATCGCTGACGACGCGCCCGAGACGGTGGCGGACGGGCTGAAGGTGCCGTTGAAGGAACTGACCTGGCATTTTGTGTCCACCCATGTGACCGATATTCTGACCGCATCCGAGCAAGAGATTATCGATGCCATGCGCCTGACATGGGCGCGGATGAAGATCGTGATGGAGCCATCGTCGGCGGTGCCATTGGCGACCATTCTGAAAAACCCCGAGGTGTTTGCAGGCAAGCGCGTCGGCATCATCGTGACCGGAGGCAATGTCGATCTGGATCGACTGCCCTGGATGAACAGTTAACTTTAGGAGATCAACGAGATGAACGTAAAAAGCGATTTTGCCGGGCTTGAGGTCGGATACGATGTGCCTGCGCTGCCGGGGATGGACGAAGCCGATATTCAGACACCGTGCCTGGTGCTTGATCTGGACGCGCTCGAGCGCAATGTGAAAAAGATGGGCGATTTGGCGGCGGAAATGGGTGTGCGTCACCGCGCCCACGGCAAGATGCACAAATCGGTTGATGTGGCCAAGTTGCAGGAGCGTCTGGGTGCATCCGTGGGGGTGTGTTGCCAGAAAGTATCCGAGGCCGAAGTGTTTGTGCGCGGCGGTATCAAAGACGTGATGGTGTCCAACCAGGTGCGCGATCTGGCCAAGATTGACCGGCTGGCAAAGATGCCCAAGCTGGGCGCACGGATCCTGGTTTGTGTGGACGACCCGGACAATGTCGCCGATCTGGCAGCAGCGGCACAAAAGCATGGAACCGAGCTTGAGTGTCTGGTCGAAATTGACTGCGGCGCGGGGCGTTGCGGGGTGGTGACATCTCAGGATGTAGTCAACATTGCCAAGCTGATTGACGCAGCAGACGGTCTGAAGTTTGTCGGCATTCAGGCCTATCAGGGCGCGATGCAGCACATGGACCTGTACACGGATCGCAAGGCCAAGATCGACATTGCGGTTGATATGGTTGCGGATGCGGTAACGGCGTTGAAGTCGCAGGGTCTGGAGTGTGATATCGTTGGCGGTGGCGGCACTGGGTCGTATTACTTTGAGGGTACTTCCGGGGTTTATAACGAGCTTCAGTGCGGGTCATATGCGTTTATGGATGCGGATTATGGCCGTATTCTGGATAAGGACGGACGCCGGATTGACGATGGAGAATGGGAAAATTCGCTGTTTATCCTGACCTCGGTGATGAGCCATTCCAAGGCCGACAAGGCGATTGTTGACGCCGGGCTTAAGGCGCAATCGGTGGACTCTGGTCTGCCGACCGTGTTCGGGCGTGATGACAAGGTCGAGTATTTGAAATGCTCGGACGAGCACGGGGTTGTCGGTGATCCGGACGGGGTTTTGAAGGTTAA
>DAOUQK010000082.1 GCA_030625695.1 Paracoccaceae bacterium
TATTTGCTGATGACCAAATTCCCGATCAATTCGCTGGCTGATCTGGATGGCAAGAAGATTGGCGCGCCGGGGCCTGCGGTGAACTGGCTTAAGGGGACGGGTGCGGTGGGTGTTTCGGGCAACCTTACGACCTATTATAACGAGATCAAGACCGGGGTTTATGACGGGGTGATTGTGTTTGCTTCGGCGGCGTTGCCGGGCAAGTTGCACGAGGTGGCACCTTATATCACCAAGGTCGGGTTTGGCGCGCAATATGCTGGCGGATTGGCGGCCAATAAGGATTGGTTCGATGGGTTGTCGCCCGAGGTTCAGCAGGCGTTGCGCGATGCGGCCACGGCAGACCGGGTGGCGTATCACAATGATCTGGATGCGTCGGTGGCCAAGTTTCTGGGTATCATGCAGTCGCAAGGCGCGACCATCACCGAAGTTGATCAGGCGTTTCGCGATGAATGGGCCGCAGGGATGGACAATGTGGCACAGCTTTGGGCCAAGCGATTGGATGGCGAGGGCAAGGCCGGGACAGCCGTTTTGCAATCATATATGGACACGATGCGCGCCGCAGGGGCCACGCCAGTGCGTAATTGGGATAAGGAATAGGCCGGTCAGACGTGCAAGCGTCGGACCCTGATGGGTTGCCGGGTTGGTTTTTGCGCATCCGCCGTATGGTGGATGCGCTGACAGCGGGGTTGAACGTGCTGGGCACGTTGTTGATTCTGGGGTTAATGGTGCTGGTCAACATGGATGTTGTTGGCCGGGGGGTGTTCAATGCGCCGGTTTCGGGCGTGCCGGAAATGGTGTCGATGTCGATTGTTGCGATTGTGTTTCTGCAGGTGGCGCAGACCTTTCGTCGGGGGCGTCTGACGCGGAGCGATGCGGTATTGGGGTTTGTTGGCAGGTATAGCCCGCGGGCACGCCATGCGCTTGATCTGATATTCTCAATCGCCGCCATCTTGTTGATATGGCAGGTTTTATCGGCCAGCGCGCCGTTGTTTGTCAAAGCCTGGGTGCGGGGTACTTATGAAGGCACCATCGGGGATTTCACCGCGCCCGTGTGGCCGGTGAAACTGATCATCCTGATTGGCTGTACTGCCCTTTTGGTGCAGTTGGTTTTGTTCGGGGTTGCGGCCTTGTTGCGCTTGACCGCAAGGCGCGCGGCATGAGTCCGTTTGAGATTGGCCTGACATCATTTGGGGCAATGGTGCTGTTGGTTTACCTTGGCTTTTGGGTGCCCTTTGCGCTGATGCTGTCGTCGTATGTCGGGGTCTGGATGATCAAAGGGTCGCCGGTCTTGGCCGGAAAACTGCTGGCTTTGGCGGCCAGCAATACCATTTCCAGCTATTTCTTTGGCGTGGTGCCGTTGTTTGTGCTGATGGGATATCTTGTCTCGGTCACCGGTATGGGGCGGGATGCGTTTGACGTTGCCAACCATATGTTTCGCCGTATTCGCGGGGGATTGGGTATTGGCACGGTGGGCGCCAACGCCATCTTTGCCGCGATCACCGGGATTTCCATCGCCTCGGCGGCGGTTTTCACCAAAATCGCCGTGCCGGAAATGGTGCGCCATGGGTATTCGGCGCGGTTTTCGGTTGGGGTGGTGGCAGGGTCGTCCGTTCTGGGCATGCTCATCCCGCCAAGCCTGTTGTTGATCCTTTATGGCCTTTTGACTGAGCAATCTGTGGGTGATCTGTTTATTGCCGGGGTGATTCCCGGCATCTTGTTGGCGCTGATCTTTGGCAGTGGCATCTATCTGATGGCTGTATTTCGCCCTCGCTTGCTGGGTGAAAACATCGCGGATCATGATGCCACCCCGCCCCTGACGCCGCGTGAATTGATTTCCAAAGGGTTTCCTATTGCCTTGCTGATCGGGCTGGTTCTGGGCGGTATTTACAACGGGTTTTTCACGCCGATTGAGGCCGGGGCCGTTGGCTGCGCCGGGGCGATCATCATCGGGCTGTTGCGGCGTACCCTGGGCCTTAAGGATTTCTGGCAGGTGCTGAACGATACCGGGCTTGTTACCGCCTCGATTTGCTTTTTGATCATTGCGGCACAGATGTATTCGCGGATGCTGGCGCTGTCGGGGGTTCCGGCCGAGTTTGGCAGTTTTGTTGCCGGGGCTGATATCGGTTATTGGGGGGTGATCCTGGCCTATGTGGCATTGGTTATTGCTATGGGCACGGTTTTGGACAGTTCGTCGATAATGCTGATCCTGGTGCCTTTGATGTTGCCGGTGCTGGCGACGCTTCAGGTTGATCTGGTCTGGTTCGGGATTGTCACCATTATCGCTGTGGAGATCGGGCTTTTGACGCCGCCGTTTGGTATCTCGGTGTTTGTCATTAAATCGGCGTTGGATGATCCTTCGATCACCCTTGGCGATATCTTTATCGGTGCCGCGCCGTTTGCGGTGATGATGCTGATCGTGCTTGGCCTTGTTCTTGTCTTTCCCATCCTTGCAACTGCTTTGATCTAAAAAAGGAGGCCGATATGGCCCGTCGTTATGTTGATCTTTCTGTCCCGCTGGAAACCGGCATTGTTTCCGACCCTGAAATCATGCTGCCGCAGATCACCTATATGGCGCATAAGGACACCGCCGGGCAGGTTTGTTCGTTCTTTCCGGGGCTAAAAGAGGATGATCTGCCCGGCGGCGAAGGCTGGGCCATCGAGATGATGCAGATCGCCACGCATAATGGCACCCATCTGGATGCGCCGTATCACCACCATTCGACGATGAATAACGGCGAACGTGCGTTGACCATCGACGAGGTGCCACTGGAATGGTGCTTTAATCCGGGTGTGAAACTGGATTTTCGGCATTTTGATGATGGTTATATCGTCACCGCCGACGACGTTAAGAGAGAGTTGGAGCGGATAGGTCATGAAATTCAACCGCTGGATATCGTCGTGGTCAATACCTCTGCCGGAGATCGGTACGGAGAGCCTGATTACCTGATCAAAGGCTGCGGCATGGGGCGCGAGGCGACGTTGTTTCTGACCCGGCAAGGGGTGCGTGTCACCGGCACCGATGCCTGGAGCTGGGACGCGCCGTTCCCTCTGACGGCGCAGGCGTTTGCCAAGAACCCGGATCCTGCAATGATCTGGGAGGGGCACCGCGCCAGTATGGAGATCGGGTATTGCCATATGGAAAAGCTCACCAATCTTGAAACCCTGCCACCGCATGGCTTTGAAATCTCGTGTTTTCCATACAAGATCAAAGCGGCCTCTGCCGGGTTCATCCGCGCGGTGGCGATTTTCAACGATTAGGAGGGCGTCATGAGCGATAATTCAGGGCTGCCGGACCACGCCGAAGTGCGGTTTGACTGCACAGGTCACGCCACCGGCAAGATGCGTAATGACCTTTCGGTAATGATGAAGCTGCCGTTTGAAGAAGGGCCGTTTGAGATGGCCACGGACGAAGGGTCGTTTCATGGAGGCGACGCCACGGCTCCGCCGCCTTTGGCCCTGTTTGTGGCCGGGTTGACCGGCTGCATCATGACGCAGATCCGCGCGTTTGCGAAACGGATGGGGGTGAGCCTGAAGGATCTGGATGTGGAAACACGGGTGATCTGGGACTGGCAGGCCAAAGGGCGGATTTATGAGACCGCGCCCAAATCGTTTGAGATTGATGTGCTGATCGACAGTGACGATGATCAGGACAAGGTGGTTGATCTGATCAATGCGGCCAGAAAAGGTTGTTTCATTGAACAGACCCTTGGACGATCAAACACTATTCGCCACCGGATGAAGGCACGAGGTGGCTGGATCGACGTTTAATGCCAACGCGCACAAAGATTGATTCGTTGTCGTCATGGGTATCGCCGGGTGGATGGTGGGGTGAAACCCCACCCTACGCATCGTTGACAGGTCACTTAACCTCTATTTCGGCCCATCATCGTCTGTGGCGGTAGCCTCTTGATCATCAGAAACGATCAGTTCGGTCTCTGGTATGTCGTCAGAAACCGGCCCAATAATCAACGGTAACATCGACACGCCAGTGGCACTGGCAATTTCAGCCGTTTCAGGTGCCTTCCAGCTTAAGGTGTCAAAACTATCGCAACGGGTACACACCGGCACCCATTCGCCGTGGATCGACTGGCAATTGTCACAGACCCATTGCGGCCCGCGTGGTGCGCCCAGCGCCTTGGCCAGCCATCCCTGCACCACCGCGTCAGACCCACCTTCGCCCCGCTCGACCGCTGCCATCAGGGTAAAGGCCCGCGCATCATGCTTGTCGGTCAAATCGCCAAGAACGCGCCGGGCCTCGGGGAAATCGGCGGCAACGATCAGCAATTCGGCCTGTACCAGACGGGTTTCAACGTGTTCGGGATGTATGCGGGTCAAAAGCGCAAAACGTTTCAGACGTTGTTCCGGCGTTTCATCGGGGACAATCGCGGCGAACGCAGCGGCAAGATCAGGATGCGGTTGCGCCTCCCATGCCTTTTTCAACACCCGCGCCGCCAGCCGGGGCTTGCCCGCATCAATGTAACCACGCGCCGCCAGGGCCGCAGCAGGCACCAGATCGGGGGACTGACGATTCGCTTCGATCGCCTTTTCGCGGCTTTCCACGCTTTTACCGCCATCAAGAATATCGCGCGCTTCGGACAAGGCCAGAACCGCGTCACGCCGCCGGAACACATCGCGCGGCAGGCTGCCCGACTTTAGTTTGGCGCTTAACGTATTGCGCGCGCCCGACCAATCCTGCGCCTGCGCCTGAAGGCGCAACAGCACATCCTGCACTTCGGTATGCTTGGGCTTCATCGCGTGGGCCTTTTCGGCCAGCTTGCGGGCAGTATCGGTCTCTCCTGCTGCCAGTTTTTGTTTCATGATCCCGCGCACCCCGACAAACCGGGTCGCATTTGTTGCGATCAGGGATTTATAGGCTTCGGTCGCCTTTTGCGTATCCCCCGCCAATTCTGCCGCCTGCGCCGTCAGCAGGTTGGTCAATTCCGGCTTGCCCAGATATTTCTCGGCCTTGGCCGCCTTGGACATTGCCAGACGCCCTTCACCCGAGGCCAGCGCCATTAACCCATCGGCCAGCGCCTGATAGCCACGCCGTTCACGGCCTTTGTCGAAATACCGCGAAATCGCTGTTTCATCGCCGTTCAGGAACCTGAACGTTGCCACCAACAGAGACAACAGTTTCAGTACCACCCAAACAGCGACCAGCAGAGCCAGACCGGCAATCACCGATTGCAGTGGTTCCAACGTGTATTCGGTGTCGGCAACAGTGATCTGAATACCGCCGCTGGATTCCATCAGATACCCGGCACCTTCGGCCAACACCGCGATGATGGCGACAAAAAGAAGGATTTTGATCAATGACCACAACATGGCAGGTCCTTTAATTACTGTTCAGGCTTTGGGCCAATTCATTCGCCGCTTGCAGCGCAGTTTGTCGGGTTGCCGCGAGATCGACCCAACCTTGCATCTGTTCGCGGGCAATCTCTGGTAAGCCGACCAGTTCCATTAATGTCTGATCCAACCGACCGTCATTCAGTGCTGCTTCGGCACGCGACAGGATCGCATCCGGATCATCGCCTTCACGCGGCTGAACCGATCTTGCCCCTAGTTGGCGTTGGAAAAACCCGGTGATGCCGCCGCTGTCGCCCGCCTCGGTGCGAGTGGCCGACAGGGCCGCGCGCGCCGCTTTGGGGAAATCTGCGCCCAATGTCCCGAGTGAGGCCACACCTTTGGCCGCCGATGTTTTCAAAACCTCCGGAATGGTGATGCCCGCGCCGGTCATTTCATCCAGGATCTGCTGGTAAGGCGCGCCGTTCGCCAGCGTCGTTTGCAAGCGGGTCATTACCGCCTGAATGTCAGCGTGGCGCGCGGCAATGGTGGCATTTTCCTCTGAGGCGCGGGCCTCGGCCTCGGTCGCGCGGGCCTCGGAAATCAGGTTTTCCACATCCGCGCGCTGGGCAGCTATGGCGGCGTTCAGCGCCGCCAACTCGCGATCATAAGCGGCAATTGCGACGTCGGATGCGCCATCGGTCATTGGACGCTTTTCAAGTTCGCTGAGCCTTGTGTCTAACGGGTTCAGGCGCGCCTCAAGATCGCGCAGATGCGCCTCGCGTGCTGTCAATTCAGTCTTTAACGCGGTGTTTTCCGCTTTTAGGGCGGTGATCTGCGCCTTGATCGGGGTCAGATCCACATGCTCAATCGCAGCAATTTCCGCCTTAAGCGCCGCCAGATTGCTGGCCAGTTGTGTATTCGACTGGCGCAATTCGGCGGCCATAGCCGCAATATCCGGGCCTTTCAGCGTCGAGGGCAGGATAGGGTCGAGAATGTCTGAACGCGCCGCCAGGAACCCGAGGCAAGCCGCCAGAAAACCGCCGATCAGGGCCGGATAGATTGGGCTGCGTTTGGGTGTGGATGTGGTTTTGGGCATCGGGGGTGTTGGTTTGCTGGGGTTTACGGCGGGTCTGCCGGTAGTGCTGCTTGTGTCGGCCCGGGTGCTTGGTTGCGCCAGTTTTTGCGTGGTCGATGCGCTGCTTGGTTTGGCCCGTGGTTTAGGCGTCTGTTTCGCAGTCTTGTCCGTGTCGGGTTTATCCGAATTGCGCTTTGTGATCTTACGCACTGGTTTGCTGGTTTTTGCCACTTTGAGAACCCTTCGAATCTTAAATCAAACCTGCTCGCACAATGGAAACTCTACTGCGCGGGCCCTGCACCCTCAACCCGTTTGGCATCATTGAGCAGTGCAACAATACAGCGCGTCATCGACTTGATATCGGGCTGTGCGGCCACGCATAGTTGATTATAATTCAGTGCCTTAACAGGCTCTGCCACCGCATCACTTAGCCCCGCCAAAAACAAAGGGGCCCTGATGGTAACAATATTGGCAAAATGTCGCGCAGTTCGGGGCGAGAACAATGGAACAAGAATCGGCGCGTCACTGGCCAATGCCTGTTGGGCCTTATCACTGAGCGCCAAAAGCGGTTGGTCATAGATCACCAGATCGGTGGTGGTACAGCCAAGGGCCGTCAATCGCGCCGCCACAGCACCGCGCGTGTGCCTGCCGCGGATATGCAACAATGGTGCGGCTGGTTGCATCTGATGCAAGGTCCGGATCAACGCGTCAGAATTTTCACCGGCGCATTCAGCCTGCCACCCGGCATTGAGGGCGGCCTGGGTTGTCGCTTTGCCGACGCAATAGCAAGGGGTATCCCGCTGATCAGTCAGCCCGGCGGCAATCCTGACGCCATTGGTTGAGGTGAATATCAATCCACGCGCATCACCAAAATCCAACCCGCCGACGCTTGGTTCAATGCCGATCAACGGCGAATATATCGGCATGATCAAATCCCGTGCCTCAGCCGGTAATTGGGCCACAAAGTGTTTTGCAGACTCTAACGGGCGGGTCATCAACAAGGTTAGCATCCGTCGCCCCAGTTTTGTTTGCCAGTGTTGTTTGCATTGTTTGCCAAGGGTTAGAGTGTTACCCCCCGACGGAAGATGATGCAACGGTTTGGAGATAATGACGCAAGCACTGACCATTCTGGGACTGGAGAGCAGTTGTGATGACACCGCCGTTGGCGTGGTGCGCCAGATCGGCGATGAACCGCCTGAAATACTGGCTTCGGTGGTTTATGGTCAGGCGGAATTGCACAGTGCGTATGGCGGCATTGTGCCCGAGATCGCAGCACGGGCACATGCCGAAAAGCTTGACCTTTGTGTGTCTGAGGCTTTGCGTGAATCGGCTCTGACACTGGATGATATCGACGCAATTGCCGTGACGGCGGGGCCGGGTTTGATTGGCGGGGTGTTGTCCGGGGTGATGTGCGCCAAAGGGATAAGTGCCGCCATGGGGTTGCCATTGATCGGCGTGAACCATCTGGCCGGCCACGCCCTGACACCGCGTTTGACCGATATGATTGCCTATCCCTATTTGATGTTGCTGCTGTCCGGCGGGCACTGTCAGTTTTTGTTGGTGCGCGGCGTGGACGCGTTTACCCGGCTGGGCGGCACCATCGACGATGCTCCGGGTGAAGCGTTCGACAAATCGGCGCGTCTGTTGGGTCTGGCCCAACCCGGCGGCCCGGCGATTGAGAATGAGGCACGTCACGGCGACCCCAAAAGGTTCCGCTTTCCCCGGCCGTTACTGAACCGGGACGATTGCAATCTGTCCTTCTCGGGATTGAAGACCGCGCTGTTGCGTCAGCGCGATCAGATCATTGCCGAAAAGGGCGGGCTGACCCGGGCTGATCGCGCCGATATTTGTGCCGGTTTTCAACAGGCGATCGTCGATGTTCTGTCCGAAAAAACCAAACGCGCCTTGCGGATTTATCTTCAAGGCCAACCTGCCGTTCCCAGCTTTGCCGTTGCTGGTGGCGTCGCGGCAAATTCCGCGATTCGGCGCGGCTTAGAGACCGTTTGTGCGGAAAATGGCGTCGCATTCCACGCCCCGCCTTTGGCGCTTTGCACTGATAATGGCGCGATGATCGCCTATGCAGGGTTGGAGATGTTTAAGGCCGGGCACCGGGATGGTCTGGACTTGACGGCCCGTCCAAGGTGGCCGCTGGATCAAACCAGCCCCTCAATTCTTGGGAGCGGGAAGAAGGGGGCCAAGGCATGAGTGTAGCAGTCATCGGAGCGGGGGCCTTTGGCACGGCTTTGGCGATTTCGTTGGCTGGAAACGGGCGGGTTATGCTTTGGTCCCGGTCGGCGGATCACGCAGCACTTATGCGGGCCGAGAGACAGAACATGGCGCGACTGCCGGGAATTGCTTTGCCTGAAAATATCGACGTTACGTGCGAAATGAACTTTGTTTCCGATCAATCCACCCTGCTTTTGGCCGTGCCTATGCAGCAATTGCGCAATGTTCTGACATCCCACAGAACCGCGTTGTCGCAGGCCACACTTGTCGCCTGTTGCAAGGGGATTGAACTGGACACCGGGCTGGGACCTTTGGCGGTCATATCCGAGGTGTTGCCGGGTGCGCGTTCTGCGCTTTTGACCGGGCCCGGTTTTGCCGCTGATATCGCCCATGGGTTGCCAACTGCGCTGACTCTGGCCTGTACGGATGTGGCCCTTGGGAAGGCCCTGCAACAGGATCTGAGTACGGCCAACCTACGCCTTTACCGTTCAACCGACACCATTGGTGCCGAACTGGGGGGTGCGTTGAAAAATGTCATGGCCATCGCCTGTGGTGCCGTCATGGGTGCCGGTCTGGGGGTCAGTGCCCGCGCCGCCCTGATGACGCGCGGCTATGCCGAAATGTTGCGTATGGCCACCAGCCTGGGGGCGCAGGCGGAAACCATGGCCGGGTTGTCCGGGTTTGGTGATCTGGCGCTGACCTGTACCTCGGAACAATCGCGGAATTATCAATTGGGGCTGTCAATCGGGCGGCAAAATGTCTTTGATGCAGCCATCACGGTCGAAGGTGCCGCAACCGCAAGGGCAGTGATGGGATTGGCGGAAGAACATGGGTTTGACATGCCGATTACGGCTTGTGTTGTTGGGCTGATCGACCAGACACTGACCATAACCGGCGCAATGGCGGAACTGCTGGCGCGCCCCTTAAAGGAAGAATGATATGCTGTTTGCTTTGATGGCCCACGACAAGCCCGGCGGGTTGGATATTCGCAAGGATAACCGCACTGATCATCTGGCCTATATCGAGTCTACTGGTGTTGTATCCATGGCCGGGCCGCTGTTGGATGATGCTGGCGGTATGGCCGGATCACTGGTTATTCTGGACGTGGCAGATATGGCAGCCGCGCAAGATTGGGCCGATAATGACCCTTATGCCAAGGCCGGGTTGTTTGACCGGGTGGACCTGATCCAATGGAAAAAGGTGATTGGCTGATGGCCTACTGGTTGTTCAAATCAGAGCCGTCGACCTGGGGATGGGACGACCAGTTGGCCAAAGGGGATGTGGGCGAAGAATGGGACGGTGTGCGCAACTATCAGGCGCGCAATTTCATGCGGGCCATGCAGGTTGGCGATCGTGGGTTCTTTTACCATTCGCAAAAGGAAAAGTCCGTTGTCGGGATTGTCGAGGTCTGTGCGCTCGCCCATCCTGACAGCACCACGGATGACGAACGCTGGGAATGCGTGGATATCAAGGCGGTGCGTGGCTTTGATATGCCGGTGACGTTGGAACAGATCAAAGCCGATGAGCGGTTGGATGACATGGTGCTGGTCAAAAACTCGCGTCTGTCAGTGCAACCGGTTAGCGACAGCGAATGGGATGTCGTCTGCGCCTTGGGGCAGACAGAAGCGGGTTGAGATTTGGGGAAAGAAAACGGGAAGGCCCCGGGACATACCAGGACCTTCCCTTCACCCCACATGCTACCTACTCACCACACGTGTCTTGAAAACTTAAGGTCCTGACCATCCTGGTCGTGGGTTTAGTACTAGCGCGATTTCCCGGCGCAAAGCAAACTTTAAGCCCGTTGAATTAGCTTCAAATGCAAAACGCCCACAATAAATGGCGGGCGTTTTGGTGTTTCTGGTTGGGGTCGGTTCAGCCGTAAACGGATTCTTTGCCGAAATGCTTGGTCAGCATGTAATAGACCACCGGGCGGTATTTGTTACGCTCGGATTTGCCATAGGTTTCAAGGACAGAATTGATGCCTTCCATCAGGTTTGGCCCATCTGCCAGACCCAGCTTTTTGATCAGGAAATTGTTCTTCACCGTCTCAAGTTCGTGTTTTTGGGTGCCTGCCACGGTGGCGGCGTCAGCACTGTAAATCGCCGGGCCACAGCCAATTGTCACCTTGGTTAAAAGGTCCATATCTGGCGTCATGTTGCATTTGTTTTTAAGATCGTCCGCATATTGAGCGATTAAATCGTCGCGTTTTCCCATATTAATCTCCTAAATTGATTGCACAGGCCTTAGCGGCCTTAGGTGGATTATTACCGTCCAAATTGTCCAAAACAAAGAGTATTTAATTTTGAGGGTGAAACGGCGGTCTCTTGCGGGTTTAAAAATTGAGATGTCAGGCGGAATTGATTTTATTTAACAGTAATATTAATTAACATGAGAAGAAAGACATGGCACCCGGCGGGCAGGGCGTGGATTGATATCCAAGTCACAAGGGTCAGGGGCGGCGCTCAAATCAGAGCGCCGCAATATCCAGCTTTAAGAATCCGTCTCACTTTCGGCGGGTGTAAGCAAACCTTCCGCCTTGACCTGATCCCAAATATTGGCAAATGCTGGCCCGGCCACAATAACAGCCGCGGCACCGGCAAGGAAAAGACGTCGGTTCAATGGTGAGATCATAGTCGCTCCTCAGATATTTTAGCCAGCAATGCACTGGCTTACGGAGGAGTCGCTTTGCAAAACCCCACTGGAATATTCGGGGGAACATAGAAGTTTAGCGGTAACGCAAAAAGAGGCTGGCCTTCAACAATGCGTGTCGAAACGTTTCGCTTGCCAGTGGTGTGTTTTTTGGTGCCCGCGCCGCCAAATTTCTTCGGCGGCGCAGTTGTTTTGACTTAATAGCGGTAATGCTCGGGCTTATATGGCCC
>DAOUQK010000037.1 GCA_030625695.1 Paracoccaceae bacterium
GTTACCATCCAAGGTCCGGTCGGCCCGAAAGTATCAGCAGATTTGCCTTTGACCCATTGGCCCGAACGCTCCATCTGGAACGCTCGTTCCGACATGTCATTGACGATGCAATAGCCTGCAACATGGTCCAACGCGTCACCCTCATCGACATAAAGGCAGTGCTTGCCGATCACCACGCCCAGCTCAACCTCCCAGTCCGATTTCTCGGAACCGCGCGGGATGATCACATCATCATCAGGTCCGCAAATGGCACTGGTGGCCTTGAAGAACAGGATCGGTTCGGGTGGCACTTCCATGCCGGATTCCGCCGCGTGGTCAGAATAATTCAGCCCGACGCAGATCATCTTGCCGACCCCGCCAACACAGGCGCCAAGGCGTTGATCGCCGGAAACCACAGGCAAAGTGCTGTGATCAAGGGCCGCCAACGCGGCCAACCCGTCGTCCGACAGGGTATCTCCGGCAATGTCGCCGACGACTGCCGAAAGGTCCCGGATGGTCCCGTCGCTGTGCAAAAGTCCGGGTTTCTCGGCGCCTTCAGCCCCGTATCGCAAAAGTTTCATATTTGTTCCTTTTTCGCTTGTCGCTGGCGTTTCCCGTCCCACGATAAGAGAGATAAGGTCAGAGACTCAAGGGCTGACCAAGACATATTTAAAGTCCCGTCGCGGCCTGAACAGTTAATATACTGTGGCTTGTGAACGGGCGTACATCTAACCTTGGGTCGGAAATATCTGCCCGAACCAATCTATCACATCAAGGCTCCACCCTTTTGGGATGCCGTGGCCGATGGGGGTGATCTGCAACCGGATTGACCCGGCGTTGCAACTGGTCCAGCGCTTTTCCCAGTGATTATCTTTGACCGAATTGCTGTCGGCCGCACCAGTGCAGCCATTGACCTCGCGCCAGATATCCAAACCTTTAAGGATATTGCCCTGATGAAAACTCACCCCTCGCCAACTGACCTTGCGCCCTTCCAACGGCACCATCTGGTCCTTGAAGCCATGGGTATGGAACAGGTGCACTGGTCCTGCGCATTCCGGCTTGAACGGCTCCCAAAAGCCACCTGCCGTGGCGGCCACAGCAGCGATTTTGTCAGGATTTGCACAGGCATAGTCCCAGGCCATTGATGCCCCACGAGAAAAACCCGCCAACAGAACGTGGGATGGGTCCGTTCCATAGCGTTTGACCACGTCGTCAATCACCGCAGTAAGAAAGGCAATATCGTCGCGTGGCTGATCATGGCCGTCGGTGACGTTCCAGCCGCGCCGCTCTGGTCGGGACGGATCGGGGCGGCCTTGTGGGGCGACAAATACAAACCCTTGTTTGGTAAAGTTGCGTTGCATCCCATTGGCACGGACGGCCCGTTCAGCCCGCCCGCTTGACCCATGCAGCCAGATCACCACCGGGGCGTTTTTGGGGGCCGCTGGCAAGGCAGAATGAAAATAACCACCGTTGATTTCGCATTTGGTCTCGGGGCCGCAGGCACGGGCAGTGGCGGCATGGGATTGTGCGTTGGCAGCAGGGGCCAGCAAACCGGTCATCATTAGAAAACCCCACAAGATCAGCTTTTGCATATGAATACCCTCATTATTGCGGCGTGAAGAGATGCCTTTGATAATGCAGTTCCTATTCAGAACGCCAATCAGGATAAGGGGAAGGGTAGCCGTATCTGCCCGCGAACCGCTGCATTTGTTTGACACCTAACCCGGCGTGGGGTTTGATTGGTAAAGGTGTGAATGCGCCAGACGAGTGGAGACGAATAAGAAAGAGGCCAAAGATGGGACAGGATATTGTTGTGCTGGGGGTGTTTGTTGCCGATACCAGTTATCGTGCCGACCGCGCACCCCGTATGGGCGAGACGATCATGGGCAACAGCTTTGCACTTGGTCCGGGTGGCAAGGGCTCAAATCAGGCGGTGGCGGCGGCCAAGGCAGGCGGCAAGGTGCATTTCATCTCACGCCTTGGACGTGATCCGTTTGCCGACATGGCTTTGGAGATTTGGGCCGATGCCGGGGTGATCCCGCATGTGACGCAACATGACGACAGCTATACCGGTGCGGCGTATATCTTTATCGAAGAAGCCAGCGGCGACAATGCGATCATCATCTGCCCGGGCGTGGCCGGGACAATCTCGACCGATGATCTGGATGCGCAGGCGGATCTGATCAAAGGTGCTGCCGTGTTCATGACCCAGTTAGAGCAACCCATGGCGGCGGCGCATCACGGATTGGCACTGGCGCGCAGTGGCGGGGCGGTGACAATCCTGAACCCGGCCCCGGCGGCGGACTTGCCTGCGGGCATGCTGGAATTATGCGATTATGTGACCCCGAATGAAACCGAAGCCGAAGCGCTGACCGGAATATCCGTAGGATCGGTAGAGGATGCCACCAAGGCGGCCAAGGCCCTGCTGGACGCAGGCGTTGGCACAGCCCTCATTACCCTGGGTGAAAACGGCGCGTTGTTGCACGATGGGTCGGCGCCAGTGCATGTGCCCGCCTTCAATGCGGGCCCCGTGGTTGAAACCACTGGTGCGGGTGACGCGTTTAACGGCGGCTTTGCGGCGGCTTTGGCGCGGGGGGCGGCGCCATTGGACGCGGTCAGGTTTGGTGCGGCCACGGCGGCGATATCGGTGACACGCAAGGGCACGGCCCCGTCGATGCCGGAACTGCACGAGGTTCAGGCGTTGCTGGGACTCTGAAACCGGGGCAAGCAAAAACATTGAGAATTCCCTGATTTTAAGGCAAGCTGACCCCATAGTATAAAGGAATTTCTCCATGCCGATGAGTGAGGCTGACAAAGAAGACCTGAAAACGAAATTGGCGGCATCGCGTCAGAAAGAATTGAATTTTGGACTAAGCCTTGCCACCAAACCCGAACAAAGTGCCATGTTGATCCACCGCACTTTGAAGCCAGAAAAGCTGCAAAAAGACGCCAAAAAAATCGGTGGGTCGCCAAAAGTGGCCTGTGGGACGGTGAAAAGCAAAGGCAAGCTGGTCATGTTGACCTGTTTCAACGACCCTCCGTCAACCGCCGCCAAACGGCTGAAAGCGTTCCTGAAATTCGCCACCGGCGATTCGATGAAAATCCAGATCATGGATTCCGGCGGCAACGTTCTTGAAAGCGAAGATGACGGCGAACAAAACGAAGCGCCGGGCGCGCCGTCGGTTGGGGCCAAAACCCCGGACCAGGCCGCGCCGGACGACAAGGTGGCGATCAAGCTGAATGCGATTTTGAAAAAACTGACCCCGAAAATCAAGGCGGCGGTGATCAAGAACCCACGCACCAAGGATCCGATCAAGAAACTGTTGCAGGCGATCAAAACGGCGGGCACGGACGGGGATGCGGCAAGTGGCAAGAAACAGCTGATCCAGCTTGGCAAGGTATTGGCCAAGGTGGGCGCGGGTTGAATGAGTTCAGACCTGTCCCCCAATGGTTGACTTGTAGGCGATGTGTAGGGTGGGGTTTCACCCCACCATCCACCCGGCGGGCGGTGGGGTGAAACCCCACCCTACACAGGACGAAAACGAGTCGATCTTTATCCGCTTTGGTATCAAACCCTGATCATGGCCGCAGCTTTGGCGGATCCTTTCGAATATTCAATACCGCTTACCGGTTGTGATGTTGCGGGATGGGTTGATCCGGACGGGTGATCGTGGCAGCAATCAACCGACACTTTGATATCGGAAAAACAAATGTGGAAACCACCGCAGAAAATCCGCTGGACCACGGGTAAAGGCGTTGTTCCTGACGTTGCTACTCTGCGCACATCGCGCCTGTTTGCCCCGCTGCAGGTTGGGCGACTAACGCTTGAGACCCGCACATGGGTGCCCGCCATGGTGCCATGGCGGGCGGACGATCAGGGGTTTGTCACCGATAATGTGCTGGATTGGTACGGCCGGTTTGCCAAGGGCCGTCCGGCGGCCATCGTGGTCGAAGCGACCGGTATTCGCGACGTGCCCTCAGGGCCGCTTTTGCGGGTGGGACACGACCGGTTCATTCCGGGGCTTAAAAGGCTGGTGCAACGGGTGCACGACGAAAGTCAGGGCCACACCCGATTGTTCATCCAACTGATTGATTTTCTGTCCATTCGCCGCCGCCCCGAGCGGGATAAATTCCTGAACCGGTTCCTTGCCATCACGCCTGCACACCGCGAAAACCTGGACCTGCCGGAAACCACGCCTGACGCACAAATCAGGACACTTCTGGGCGGCTTGGACGACGATACCCTAAAGCGAGTTCTAAGCCTGCGTGAATGGCAAGACCTGACAATCGGTGCGCGCGAACGGGTCACAGACACCCATCTGCCGCATATCCGCGAACTGCCGGATATCCTGCCGGATCTGTTCACCAAGGCGGCCATTCGCACCCAACAGGCCGGGTTTGACGGAGTCGAGCTGCATTATGCCCACGCCTATACCATGGCGTCGTTCCTGTCGGCCACCAATACGCGCAGCGACGGGTTTGGCGGCACGGCTGAAAACCGGGTAAAACTGCCGCTTGAGGTGTTTCATAACGTCAGAAAAGCTGTGGCCGACGATTTTGTTGTTGGCGCACGGATTTTGGCGGATGAGATCATAGAAGGCGGCAGCACAGGCTCGGACACACAGTTCTTTGCCATGGAATTCGCCCGCGCCGACATGGACTTCCTGTCCCTGTCACGCGGCGGTAAATTTGATGATGCCAAACAGCCAAAAATGGGCGACGCCGCCTATCCCTATACCGGCCAAAGCGGCTATGAATGTATGCCGCAATTCCTGTCAGACGAATTTGGCCCCATAGGCCGCAATTTTGCGGCGACCAAGGCCATTCGGATGGCTCTTAAAAAGGCTGGATATGACATGCCTATCGTTGCGGCGGGCGGCATCCACAACTTTGAAACTGCCGAAGGCGTTTTGTTGGGTGGCGTCGCTGATATCGTCGGCACCGCGCGGCAATCTTTGGCCGACCCTGACTGGATCGCCAAACTTGCAGCCGGGCAGGGCGATCAGATGCGGACCTGTGAATACACCAATTACTGCGAAGGGCTGGATCAAAAGCATAAACAGGTGACCTGTAAACTGTGGGACCGGCTGGCGCTGGATGAAAAGGACGTGGCCCTGTCGGTGGACAACAAACGCCGCCTGACCGCACCCGCATGGGACGCGGAATGATCCGGGCGCGCAGCCCGCAACACGACAGCTTTGTTCGGGACCGTTTGCCAAAGCCAGGTGAAATGCCCGAGTTTCTGGGGGTGGAGCAGGAGACGGGCGTTCTGAACTGTGCGTCCTTTCTGTTGGACACCCACCTTGACGGCCCCAATGCGGATCGTGTGGCAATCAAAAGTGGCGCACGCAGTTGGACCTATCGTCAGCTTGGCCACTATGTCGGCCAGATGGCATGCGTTCTGAAGCAGAATTACGGCGTTAAGCCGGGCAACAGGGTGTTGCTGCGCGGCGCAAATTCCCCCGAGATTGCAGCGCTCTGGCTGGCGATCCAAAAAATCGGCGCGGTTGGCGTGGTGTCCATGTCGCTGCTGCGGGCAGGCGAACTTGCCACTTTAATCGACCACGCCAAACCGGTGTTGGCGGTGTGTGACGAAGAAATCATCGCCGAGTTGCAAACCGCGCTGGGCCTTGCCGACGTGGCGTGCCAGTTGTTGACCTTCACCGACGAAGGCGGACCATTATTCGATGAAATGTCCCAACAATCACCCGAGTGCGAGACCTGTCAAACCCTGGCAGATGATATTTCGATCATCGCCTACACCTCGGGCACCACCGGCGCGCCCAAAGCCACGGTGCATTTCCACCGCGATATTCTGGCGATCTGCGAAACGGTTTGCCGCCACATCATCCGCCCTGACGCTGACGACGTCTTTATCGGCACCGCCCCGCTTGCCTTTACCTTTGGTCTTGGTGGGCTGCTGATTTTTCCGTTTTATGTTGGTGCCAGCACGGTTTTGAATCCGCACTATAGCGCAAAGGAATTTACCGCGGCGATTGCGCACTATCGGGCCAGCATCTGTTTCACGGTGCCGACATTCTATCAACGAATGTTGCGCGCGGACGATGCCCATTCCTTCAATACCCTCCGCCTCGCGGTGTCCTCAGGCGAGGCCCTGCCTCAGTCCGTGCGTGATTTGTGGCACGATCAAACCGGTGCCGAAATGGCCGAAGTTCTGGGATCAACCGAAATGCTGCACGCCTTTGCCGGCGCGCGAGGTGCTGCGATCAGGTCGGGGTTGATCGGCCCGGCGATCCCCGGATATGAATTGGCGATCCTTGATCCGGTGGGGCAGGTTCTGCCTGCGGGCACTGCCGGACGGCTGGCCGTCAAGGGGCCGACAGGTTGCCGATATCTTAACGATCCGCGTCAGGGTGAGTATGTACAAAACGGTTGGAACCTGACTGGAGACATGTGCAAAATGGACTCTTCCGGCTATATTGCCTACCTGTCACGTGCCGATGACATGATCATCTCGGCGGGTTATAACATCTCCGCTCCTGAGGTTGAAAACGCCCTTCTCAGCCACCCGGATGTGGCCGAATGCGCAGTGATAGGCGCGGCTGACGAAGAACGTGGTCAGATCGTTGTGGCCTTTATCGTCCCGGCACAGGTGGAAAACCCCGCCACGATCGACCAGTTACAGGATCACGTCCAACGCCTGATTGCCCCCTATAAATACCCCCGCCGGATCATATTTGTTGACGTCCTGCCGCGAAATGAATCCGGTAAACTACAAAGATTTCGCCTGAGCGCACCAGAGGACACCGGCCCTTCAGCTTCCCGTAGGGTGCATGCTCGCACGCACCATGCCTCCGGTTAGATCGACAGCAAAGCAATCGACCGGGCTGGCAACGTTGTGCAAAGACACCGGGCCAAGGTCCACGTGGTCTGTAAACTTCCCACGCGCGGTATCGCATGATGCCACAATATTTTGACCTACCGTCTTTCCATAGTCTGCCAGTCTGGCCGCCACATTTGCAGCTCGTCCAATCACCGTGAAATCAAGCCGCTCTTTTGATCCAACATTGCCATAGGTCACCTGACCAAAGGCAATTCCGATCGAACATTCGCAATTATTCGTTTTGTTTTCAGTCCTTTCCGCATTCAATTGCGCGACGATGTCCCTTGCTGATTGCAAGGCCTGATCGCAGGCCGATTGCGCCCCGTCGTCCGCCGGGAATACCGCCAGTATCGCGTCACCAATGAATTTCAGGACCTCGCCACCGTGGCTTTGAACGATATTGGACGTGGTTTCGAAAAACTGGTTGAGCAGTTGGATATAGGCCGCACGCCCCAGCTTTTCCTCTAATCTGGTAGAGCCTCGCAAGTCACAGAACATGATGGCGGCATCAATGTCATCGCCATCGCCACGCCGGATATCTCCGCCCAGAACCCGGGCACCGGTGCGTTGACCCAAGTACGTTTCCAGCAAGGTCTGGGCGTTTTCCTTTTGGCTGAAAACTTCGTAAAATCGGCCGATCACCGACACGCATTCAAAGATCAGCCCAAGATTTGCGGTGGTAAACCCGTCCGGATGATCGCTGGTCATGGTCAGCACGTTGATGCTCCCGTCAGAAAACGGCAGGGGCATGGCCACATAATCGGTGGCACCCCGGTCCTTGAAATCCTGCATGACCGGAAAGCTGTTTTCAAAGTTGGCGTCATCCAGTTTCTGACGCACGCCACCAAGCCCCTTGTATACATAGTGCAACGGGCTGTTGATGAACTCAGGCGCATCGAACAATTCATGGGATGGTGCCATGGTGTCGACGTTGCCGCGCGCCTTGTCCCAGACGTAATTCTTGCCGACAATTTGCGGATGCAACGACCAGATCAACACGCCAATACGCGACACGGCAACCCCTTGATCCATCATCTTTTCTGCCATTGCAGCGGTAAATTCTTCTGGTGTCTTCAGGTAAGAGGCACTGCGCAACAACCAGTCGACAAGCGGGCCAGAGATATTGCCGTCATTTCCTCCGTCCAGCGTGTTTTCACCCGTATCAATGGTGGCACCTGCAGCCGACATAAACCCGATATGTCCCTGAATATCGCGGCTTTCGGGCAGGGCGATATCGTAACACCAGACCGCATTGGCAATGACCTCACCGTCAAAAGTCAGATCGCGATAACTGGCCGTGCCTTTGAACGGGCAAAATGTCTGCAATTCCGTTTGCGCACCTAACTCGGCCCGGACGTCTTCGGGCGGGAAATAAACCGTGGCGGGCAGGCGGGTTTCATGCATGACCATAGCGTTGGTGCTTGAGGCCAGAACGACGCCGCCCCGCGTGGCGGTAACGCGACCCTCAAGAGGCTGAACATCAATGCGGTATTTGTTGGCGGCGGCGGGGGAGTGGACGTTCATTGACGCAGGCCTTTCCCTGTCAGTTGCGGCACAGGTCTTAAGATGGTTATGCGATATATGTTTTCCAAGGCCAGTTGAGCCTGCCAATTTGAAAATAACCGGGTCAGATCATCTGTATCACATCCTTTTCAATTGCCAGCATATAACCGCGTCTGGCTATGTTCTTCACCAGCAACTCGCTAACCATCTGGTTCCCCAATGTATCGCGCAGCCGCTTGATCCTTGTGGCCCCGGCGGCCTCGTCACAATCAACGGTATTGCGGCCCGATACCACCGCTTCGATTTCGGCACCGGACAAAACATCGTCGTCCATCCGTGCCTCGGCCAGAACCGACAGGGTTTCCATCGCTGCCGGGGTCAGCTTGAAGTCAAGATTATTGAGGTAAACGGTGTTTTCCTCGCGGCTGATCAACAAGGAATTGACCTGTATCCCTACCCGTTCAATCTGTGCCATGCGTCGGTTCAGGGTCACCAGCATGACCAGAAACACCAAGGCGGCGATCATCATTGCGGTGGCAAAAATCAACAGCACGAAAATCACCATGCGATAGCTGGCCAAGGTGTCGGAAAACGCGGTTCCCGACTGGGCCAGGATTTCCAACAGCTTGATTTCGGCCTGCGAGGTCAGGTCGCTTTCAATGAACAACTGCTCGACCCGCGCATTGAACGCATTGGCGTCGGGCAGGGTCAGGAACAGAACAAGAGCGGCCCCTGCCAATACAATGACAATCGCGGCGATGCCAAAATTGACCACCCGGGTTCCCGCCCGGCGGGCCTCAGAAGCGGAGAAAGAAGCGTCCGGCATTGTCCCTCCTTTGGGTCAGACCTTCGGGGCCAAATACTGACAGGACATTCAGTAATTTCCAACCGCCAGCACCGATACGGGCCGAAACCTCGGCCTTGGCGGGGCCACGTTTGCAAGCACCCTGAAGCTGGACAATACCATAGTGCAGCTTCAGGGGATTGTCCTTTTTGGCCTTATAGTCGGCATAACATTCTGCTGCCGCCGCACTGGTGGGCAGGCTGGCGGGCAGGGCTATAAGGGCCGAAAGGGCCAGAGGGATCATTATCTGTCTCATGTCCCCACTTTGCGCCGGCGGATGGTGATATTCAATAACAACAAGGATTTGCGCGCGCGTTATTCGATAACATCCGGGCGATATTGCCTGACGTTGGGCACTGGATGCAGATTTGGAGCATCACCGCCCAACGACATGGGCATCAACGAATCACACCCTCGGGAGTTCTTCTTATGCACGCCAAATCACACCACAAATTCATCGCCCTTATCCTTGCCGCAGCCGTCGCTGTAACCAGCCTGACTGCGGTGCCGGCCTATGCCGATGGCAAAACCGCCAGACAATTCGGATGGCTTGCCTTGATAGGGGTCATTGCCCTGGCCGTTCAGAACAACAACCGCAACCAGGCTGTTACCCACAACAGTAACACCTACACCCCCCCGAAAACATTGAACACGCCCAACATTCCGCCCCACCCGCTGCCGCCGCAAGTCACCCGAAAGTTACTGCCACACAAATGCCTGCGGGTTCACAATGTGAACGGCCAGCGGCGCGAGCTGTTTGGGCTTCAGTGCCTGAGGCAGAATTTTACCTATGTCAGCTCGCTCCCCTATGCTTGCCAGCTTGGCTATTCCAACTACCGCGGCAAGCGGATCGGCTATGAACCTTTGTGCCTGCGTGAGCGCGGTTATGTCACCGCAGTACGATAACAGTACAATAGACCGAGCAGACGGCGCCGGGAAAGGCGCCGCACCTTAGGGGGAGGCTGCGTGCCTTCCCCCTTTTTGTATTTTGCCAAGAGTTTTCTGCTTGAAGACGTGCGGCCATCTGGGCCAGCAAGGGGCATGAATAAACCAGACAACAGTTTTGAATTGCAGGCTGAAAGGCTGGGACATATCCGTGTCGCCGGAGTGGACGAAGTTGGCCGAGGACCGTTGGCCGGGCCGGTCACGGCGGCGGCGGTGGTTTTGGACATGTCGGCAATCCCTGCCGGGTTGAACGATTCCAAAAAGCTGGGGGTGAAGGCGCGCGCGGCTTTGGGCAAGCTGATCCACCAACAGGCCGAGGTGTCGATTGCCCATGCCACCGTAGAAGAGATCGACGAAATCAACATTCTGCGTGCCAGCCATCTGGCGATGGAACGCGCGGTGGCCGGGTTGGACCCACCCCCCGATTACCTGTTGATTGACGGCAACTTGATCCCGCGCGGGCTGACCATTCCGGCGCTGGCGGTGGTCAAAGGCGACGGGCGGTCTGTGTCGATTGCGGCGGCCTCAATTGTGGCCAAAATATGTCGAGACGCGATCATGGTGGATTTGGCGCAACAGCATCCCGGCTATGGTTGGGAAACCAACATGGGCTATCCAACAAAATGTCACACTTCGGCACTGCAAAATCTGGGTGTGACCGCTCACCATAGACGTTCGTTCAAACCGGTCCACAACATCTTGTATCAAGATAAATCTGTAAGCGATTGATTCAATAAAGAATTTGACCGCGAATCGCCTTTGAATCATCTTGTCCTTAATCAAACGAGCGCAAAATGCGCCGCAGGTAGAAGACCAGACAGAGGCAAAGAATGAACAAGAAAACCACCACGGCAGCAGCACTGCCGCTGAATACTATTCTGGATGGCGATTGCATCGACGAGATGAACGCGCTGCCTGAAAACTCGATTGACCTGATCTTTGCCGACCCGCCCTATAACCTGCAATTAAAGGGCGATCTGCATCGCCCGGATAATTCTCAGGTGGACGCGGTGGACGATCACTGGGATCAGTTTTCGTCGTTTGCGGCTTATGACAAATTCACCAAGGCCTGGCTCAAGGCCGCGCGGCGGTTGTTGAAACCCAACGGCGCGATCTGGGTGATTGGCTCGTATCACAACATATTCCGGGTTGGCACAGCGTTGCAGGATGCCGGGTACTGGATTTTGAACGATGTGGTCTGGCGTAAATCCAACCCGATGCCAAATTTCCGCGGCAAACGGTTCACCAATGCCCATGAAACGATGATCTGGGCCAGCAAGGCCGAAGGTGGCAAATATACGTTCAACTATGAGGCGCTGAAGTCGCTGAACGAAGGCATCCAGATGCGCAGCGACTGGGTTTTGCCGATCTGCACCGGGCACGAACGTCTAAAGGACGAAAACGGCGACAAGGCGCACCCGACACAAAAACCCCAAAGCCTGTTGCATCGGATTCTGGTGGGCTCAACCAATCCCGGCGACGTGGTGCTTGACCCGTTCTTTGGCACTGGTACGACCGGGGCCGTGGCCAAGATGTTGGGCCGTGATTTCATCGGGATCGAGCGCGAAGCAGCCTATCGCAAGGTAGCCGAAAAGCGTCTTGCCGATGTTCGCAAGTTTGACCGCGAGGCATTGCAGGTCAGTGCATCCAAACGGGCCGAACCAAGGGTGCCGTTCGGGCAGTTGGTTGAACGCGGCATGCTGCGCCCGGGTGAAGAGCTTTATTCAATGAACAAACGGCACAAGGCCAAAGTGCGGGCCGATGGCACGCTGATTGGTGACGATGTCAAAGGCTCGATCCATCAGGTTGGTGCGGCACTGGAAGGCGCGCCAAGCTGCAATGGCTGGACCTATTGGTGCTATAAACGCGAGGGCAAAAAGGTGCCGATTGACTTGCTGCGTCAACAGATTCGCGCGGAAATGGCAAACTAACCTCTAAGAACCCAAAGAATACCGCCGGTGCCCTGCGGTCTGTCGCCTGGCACTGCACCTTGCCCCGCCCTTGTTGGCGGGGCTTTTTTGTCGCGTGGGGGTGCTTAATGGCCTGTGTGGCCCTATCTTGGTTCTAACTCGCAAGGATACCAGGCCGATGTCGCAACCAGATGCTCCCACCCAAAAGAAAAAGACCTTTTTTGACCGGTTTGATCTGCCTCAGACCCAGGACAACAAGTATACCGAGGTCGCCCTGACCAAACACAAGTCCGAAGGACTGTTTTTGGCGGTCAGGACGCGTTGGGTTGCGTTGTCGGCCATTGCCGTGCTGATCGTGTTCGTCAACCCAGTGATCGAAGTGTTGTATTACCACTTTGTCCTGTCCTTGTTTGCCCTGAATGGCTGGTTCATGTGCCGGGTCGGCCGGGTTGGGCAATCACGGGCCGAACTGGCGTTGATATTTGTCGATCTGGCCTTGTTGACGATCACAATGATCCTGCCCAATCCGTTTGCCGCGTCGGACCTGCCGCTGGCGATGCAATTCCGGTTTGGCAATTTCGTCTATTTCTATGTGTTCCTGGCGGCCGGCACCCTTGCCTATTCCTGGCGTACGATGATTGCCATTGGCACCTGGACGGCGGTGATGTGGGGTATCGGTGTCGGCGTCGCCTGGTGGGTGGCTGAACCGGACGCCGCCCTGAGCGACGCGGCCCGGACCGCATTTTCAGCCTATCCCCGGCTGGCCGAATTCCTGGACCCGAACGAAATCCTGATTGGCCTGCGCTTGCAAGAAGCCGTGGTGTTTTTGATCGTTGCGGTGATATTGGCGTTTACCGTCAGACGGTTCAACATGCTGCTTTTGAACAACGCAGCGCTTGAGCGTGAAAGGGTGAACCTGTCGCGCTATTTCTCGCCCAATGTGGTCGAGGAACTGTCGCATAATGATGAACCGTTAAAACAGATCAGAACCCATGATGTCGCCGTCCTGTTCATCGACATCGTTGATTTCACCAGCTTCTCTGAGGGTCGTGACCCTAAAGACGTGATCGAGCTTTTGCGGGGCTTTCACGGGCGCATGGAGTCTGAAGTGTTCCGCTTTGACGGCACGCTCGACAAATACCTGGGCGATGGGTTGATGGCCACGTTCGGGACGCCCTTTGTCGGCGAAAACGATGCCACACGGGCGCTGGATTGCGCCCGGGCCATGACGGTCACGATGGAGATATGGAACGCCGAACGCCGCCTTGCCGGTGAGCCGGAAATCCATTTTGGCATTGGCCTGCACTATGGGACCGTGGTTCTGGGCGATATCGGTGCTAACCGGCTGGAATTTGCAGTGATCGGCAATACAGTGAACGTATCCAACCGGTTAGAGGCGCTGACCCGATCTCTGAAAGTTCGGGTGGTGATCAGCGATGCCCTGCGCGATCAGGTTCTGCGCGAATCAACCCCGGCGCTCGAAGGTTTCGAACGTATCCCCAACCAAAGCATTCGCGGTATCTCGGAAAAACTGACCATCTGGACCATGAAATAATACCGGCCAGTTCCAAGATGGACTCGCCCATTAGGCTTTTCGGTACAAATCCCTGAAGGTATCCGCGTTGACCATTCCGGACGTTGTAATTCAAAGATTTAGCGCCAACTTTTCTTTTGTCTCATGGGCGGTTGCCATCAGCCACTCCACAAATTTCTGTAGTTGCGGCTGTTTTTCAGCGCCCGATCGCAGCCGAAGCCGGTATGGTTGTGCGGCGGTAAGATGCTGTGAGAGTGGAAAAGGATGAACAATCGTACCCTCCTGCAGATCACGCAGCACAAGCGAAAGGCCGCAAACCATGAAGCCGACATTTAGTTTCACCGCCTTCAATGCCAGCCGGGCATTATTATAGTGTACCCCCCGGTCAGTTCCGCTCTCGCGGTGGCCAAATTTTTCAAACCAATCAACCCACCCGGGACAATTTTCATTTTCGATCTGCTCTTTCAGATGCAAAAGCGGCAGGCCTTCCATTTGATTAACCGGGTCCCAGTCGGCTAAGCGCCGCAGATTGTCGGGTCCTGTTATTGGCACAAGCAGGTCCCGGAACAAGACCTCGCCGCCGTCATCGTCACTAAAGATGCGCAGATCGGGCGTGCCCAGCCGAATCGGAACATCCCCAATACCGTTGATACAAAAGAGAATATTGGGGTTTTCTTCCTGAAAGTCTGCCAATTTGGGCACCAACCAAAGTTCGGCCCAGTCCGTGTCTGCAACTATATGAATTTCGCGGGTTCGTTGGAAATCCAGTGTTTCAGTAACACGCTCCAACGCCTTGAATGCAGTATGCAAATCAGTCAGAGCGTGTTCAAGCTCGCGTGTTGGGCGTAGCCCGGATCGACTGCGCAACAATAAATCGGTGCTTAGATAATCCTCCAAGGATCGTATCCGTTGCCCAACAGCCGCAGGCGTAATTCCCAATACGTCTGCTGCGCCTTTTAGGGATCCCTGTCTTACGGCAAGCTCAAGGGCCTGAAGTGATCTCAGATGTGTTGTTGTAGGCATTTGATAAAGGTTTTCTTTGTATCAGTAAATATTCAGTGTATTAAATAAAGGTTTTCGTCGCAAGCCAAAAGAAAATTGCGCTTTTTGATTTCTCGGATGTGGTAGATCATCAGGGAAGTGAAACAAAAGGAAGGAAGTAAATTATGAAACGCTTTGTTATCGAACGCGATATTCCGGGGATTGGCGAGTTCTCGGTAACCGAACTGTGTGGAGCCGCACGGGCATCCAATCAGGCTTTGGCGAATATTGGGCCATCAATTCAATGGGTCCATTCATATGTCGCAGCTGGGAAAACCTTTTGCATCTATCTTGCAGAAAGCGAAGAAGAAATCCGTCGGCACTCAGAAGAGAGTGGAATTCCGGTTTCCAATATCACCGAAGTTTCGCAGGTAATCGACCCTTTGACCGCAAACAACTAACAGGGGCCGAAACAATCAGATGTGCACCCGCTTTGTCTGCAAGATACAATCAGGGACTAAGTGGGTGTATTCAATTGTCCAAGAAACACTTTAACCGCCTGTCCCGCTTTCGGCCTCGATCTGGCGCTTTGATTTGCGCGCCCTTTCGGTTGCTGACTTCAACTGTCCGCAGGCGGCCATGATGTCCTCGCCGCGCGGCGTGCGGATCGGGCTGGGATAGCCTGCATTGTTGACGATGTCGGCAAAGGCGTGGATGCGGTTGCCGGACGAACGCTCATAGGGTGCTCCGGGCCATTCGTTGAACGGGATCAGGTTGATCTTGGCCGGGATGCCTTTGATCAGTTGCACCAGACGGCGGGCGTCTTCGTCGCTGTCATTGATGCCTTTCAGCATGACGTATTCAAAGGTAATTCGCTCGGAATTTGAAACCTTGGGATAGGTGCGCAACACATCCAGAAGGGTCTCGATATTCCAGCGCTTGTTGATCGGCACCAGTTTGTCGCGGACCTCATCAGTCGTGGCGTGAAACGAGATGGCCAGAAGGCAGCCAATCTCTTGCGCGGTGCGGGCAATCTCGGGCACAACGCCGGAGGTGCTAAGGGTGATCCGGCGGCGTGAAAGTTGAATACCTTCCGGGTCCATGGCGATCTTCATCGCGTCACGCACGTTTTCGAAATTATAAAGCGGCTCACCCATGCCCATCAGTACGATATTAGACAACAGCCGGGTTTCATCCTTGGGCGCGCCGACCTCGGGCCATTCGCCCAGATCGTCGCGCGCCACCATGACCTGACCAATGATCTCGGCCGCCGTCAGGTTGCGCACCAGTTTCTGCGTGCCCGTGTGACAGAACGAACAGGTCAGGGTACAGCCGACCTGCGACGAGATACACAAGGTGCCGCGTTTGCCGTCGGGGATATACACCACCTCAACCTCATGGCCGCCAGCGATGCGCACCAGATATTTGCGGGTGCCATCGGTTGACACCTGACGGGTCACGACCTCGGGGATTTCGATCACAAATTGCTCGGCAAGATCGGCGCGGTATGCTTTGGCCAGATTGGTCATCTCGCTAAAATCCCGCACGCCCCATTGATAGATCCATTGCCAGATCTGCCCGACCCGCATCTTCGCCTGCTTTTCCGGTGTGCTGTGGGCGATCAGAACCTCGCGCATGGCGGCGCGTGTCAGGCCGACAAGGTTGGTCGGCCCTTTGGGCAAGGCGCGTGGAATGGTTTTCACGTCCTGCGTGATGGGTGGAGTCGTGTCTGGCATGGCGATTCTCAACTGGTCCGGGACTAAAGACGTTCCTATACAGGGTTTGACGGGCGAATAAAATCTCTGTTGCCAATCCTTGGCGCGACCTGAAAATGTACACTTCTGTCTAGACAGGGCTGATCCACCCCACTAGATTTCCGGGGTATGGTTTCGGGAGGGTGGGACATGAAATCGCATTATCGCGTGGTAATTATTGGCGGCGGGGTTGTTGGCGCATCGGTGCTGTATCATCTGGCCAAGATGGGCTGGAAGGACGTGTGCCTGATCGAACGCTCGGTGCTGACAGCCGGATCATCATGGCATGCGGCGGGGGGAATTCACGCGTTGAATGCCGACCCGAACATTGCCGCCCTTCAGGCCTATACCATCGACCTTTTACCCGAGATCGAAAAAGAATCCGGCCAGAATATCGGTCTGCACATGACCGGAGGGCTGACCATGGCAGGCACGCCAGACCGTTGGGAATGGCTGCAATCGGCATACCGCGTGTTTCAGTCGATTGGCATTGACGACTGCCGGTTGGTGACACCGCAAGAAGCGCGCGAAATGAACCCGATCATGTCGATTGACGGCTTTCTGGGCGGTATGTGGGCCGAACGCGAGGGGTATTTGGATACCACTGGAACCGTGCATGCCTATGCCGGGGCCGCGCGCAAAAACGGCGCCGAGGTGAT
>DAOUQK010000105.1 GCA_030625695.1 Paracoccaceae bacterium
CTCAGCCAGCCGTTCCGTGTATTTAATCGACAAATATTGGGAACCGCGATCCGAATGGTGGACGAGTTTGTCTTGCGCTGGCCTGCGTTGATGAATGGCCTGCTCCAAGGCGTCCAGAACAAACCCCGCACTGGCTGTGCGGCTCGCGCGCCAACCGACGATCCGGCGCGCAAATACGTCGATGACGAAGGCGACATAGACGAACCCCTGCCATGTAGCGACATACGTGAAGTCGCTGACCCAAAGTACGTTTGGCGCAGGCGCATGGAACTGGCGGTTCACCCGATCCAACGGGCAAGGTAGCGCCTTGTCAGGTATTGTCGTTCTGGGTTTCTTGCCGCGAATAACGCCTTCAATGCCAATGTCCTTCATCAGCCTGGCAACTGTGCATCGCGCAATATCGAAGCCCTCTCGTCGCATCTGGTGCCAGACCTTTCGCACGCCGTAGACACTGAGGTTTTGCTCAAAGACCCGCTCAATCTCGGGCTTAAGTTCTGCATCTCGCTTCGCCCGGTCCGACAGGCGTGATGGATCAGCACGTTTGATCTGGTGATCATAGAATGTTGCAGGGGCAATCGGCAGCACGCGGCAGATTGGCTCGACCCCGTGATCGGTGCGATTATCCTCGATAAACCGGATCATCGTTTGAATGGGCGGTCGAGCTCCGCCTGCGCAAAATATGCAGATGCCTTGCGAAGTATCTCGTTTGCCTGCTTCAATTCGCGGACCTCACGTTCCAGAGCCTTCATCTTCTCGGCCGTCTCGGTCGGGATGCCGCCGCGTCGGCCGCTGTCTACCTCGGCTTTCTTGACCCACTCATTCAGCGTTTGTGGTGCGCAGCCGATCTTCGCAGAAATCGACAGGATCGCAGACCACCTGCTTTCATGCTGGTCTTCGTTGCTCAAAACCATCCGTACAGCACGTTCGTGAACTTCTGGGGAATACTTGTTCGTTGTTTTGCTCATGATGCTCCATCCTACTCAGGTGTTGGAGCCTCCGGCAAACCCGGAACGGTTCAATCCCACCATCTGATCTTGATCAGATCGCCCCGCCGACCGCGGAAGACGAACATGTGGCCCGCAAACGGGTCCTGCTTCAGCGTCTGCTCAGCTTGGGCTGCCAGCGTCGTGAACCCACGCCGCATGTCGGTCACACCCGCCGCAAGCCACACCCGCGTATTAACCGGAACCGGGATCATACCGACAGCCCCCGGATCAGCCGCGCCAGCGCCTCGGGGTCGTAGCCACCGATGATCCGCAAGCGGTGACCGCCTGCGATATCAATCTCAATCGCGCTTTGTGCGGACTGGGATTCGAGAGTTGGAGCCGGATCATCCTTCGGGGTGTGATCAATAATCTCAACGGGCAGGAAACAGGGCGTCTCAACCGTTAATTCCTCAACCGCGTCAGGATCAGGTGCATACCGGGGATCACGCAACCACTTAAAGATCATGTTTGCGTTCATCGCATAGCGACGAGCAACCTGCGCCACCGAAACACCCGTTGCTGTCGTCTGAAAACAGATCGACCGCTTCTCTTCATCCGTCCAAAGTCGCTTCGTTCGACGCGCCATTCTCTGCCCCATAGTGTCCGCTATCCAAAGCGGACACTATCGATCACTCTCTAAGAGCGGCAGAGCAGTGAGACCGGACGCTTACAGGAGAAGAGAGACCTGTGGATCAAAGGGAGTCAGCCCGCCGATCTCTAGATCCTCATTGCCGGTGTTGAGCAGGGCTCGCAGCCGGGTGCCACGGTCGTCAAAGGTGGCCTGCCTGCCGAACGCATCTTGGCCACGCTCGCCGGTCAGAGCCGAGGGCTTGGTCTTCAGTTCCAATATCTCCGAATGCAGGACGAAGGCATCCTGATACCGAAAGGGGCTGCGTTTTGTCATCTGCCGACGCTAAATGAGCACCCTTCCCACCTCAAGTAATTTTCCTCTGACACCGCCCTGACAGTGCCAATCTTGCGCATTCAATCGCAATATCCCGTTTTCACTAAGGCCGTCGAGTTAATGTTACAGGGCCATCCCAACAGCGGATTCTGGTGACCCTTTCCCCTCACGCTCGGGTACTGCGGTCATGGTTGCCTCGGTCAAAAGAAGAACGCTGGCCACGGACACGGCATTCTCGAGTGCGACGCGCACAACTTTCGTCGGATCGACAATGCCGACGTCGACCAGATCTGCATAGGTGTTCTTTGCGGCGTCGTATCCGAAATTCCCCTTGCTATCCAAACTTCGGGCGACAACTACACCATCATCAACTCCGGAATTTTTGGCAATCTGGCGCATCGGTGCGGCAAGGGCGCGCCGGAGGATTTGAAGGCCGGTCCGTTCGTCCCCCTCTACACCATCCTCTAGTTTTTCGATGAACTTTGTGCATCGGAGAAGCGCCAGGCCACCACCGGGAACAATCCCTTCTGCGACGGCGGCTTTGGTAGCGTTAATGGCATCATCAAGCGCTTCTTTTTTTCTTTTCATTTCGGCTTCTGTGGGCGCTCCGACACGGATGACAGCGACGCCACCCGATAGTTTTGCGGCCCGTTCCTCAAGTTTTTCACGGTCGTAGTCGCTGGTCGATTTGTCAATCAAAGTCCGAATTTGTTCGATCCTTGCTTCAATCGACGACGCATCGGCGACACCACCAACAATTGTGGTACTGTCGCCGTCACACACAACCCGGCTGGCACGACCAAGTTGCGAAAGTTGTACTTTTTCGAGCGTTAGCCCAACTTCATCAGATACCAGACTGCCTCCGACCAGTATCGCGATATCCTCTAGTATAGCCTTGCGGCGATCCCCGAACCCTGGCGCTTTCACCGCGACATTTCGGAGCACCCCACGCATCTGGTTGACCACCAGAGTGGCAAGAGCTTCTCCGTCGACGTCCTCAGCGACGATGAGAAGCGAATTTCCACTTTTCACGATCTGTTCCAATAATGGAACAAGGTCACTCATTGTGGTAATCTTCCGGTCGCACAGAAGAATAAAGGGTTCCTCCAGAACGGCCTCCATCTTAGCCGGATCAGTCGTAAAATATGGCGAGATATAACCTCGGTCAAACTGCATGCCTTCAACGATATCCAGTACCGTTTCGGTTGTTTTTGACTCCTCGACAGTTATTACGCCGTCATTTCCGACCTTCTCCATCGCATCAGCAACTAACTCACCTATAACCGCATTGTTATGAGCGGAAAGGGCGGCGACCTGTGCTTTTTCCAATTTGGTTTCAACCGGTTTGGACAAATCCTTCAGATTCTCTACGGCAGCGTTCAGTCCTTTTTCGAGGCCGCGTTTTATTTCAACTGCGCTGGCACCGGCCACAACATTTCGGGTGCCGTCGGCAAAGATCGCATGTGCAAGGATCGTTGAAGTGCTGGTCCCGTCTCCGACGGCGTCACCGGTTGTTTCTGCGGCTTGCCTTAACATGCGTGCACCGAGATTTTCTTCAGGGTCCTTGAGTTCAACCTCCTTAGCGATAGTCACGCCATCATCGCAGACGATCGGCGAGCCCCATTGCTTCTCAATAAGTACGGATTTTGAACGAGGTCCCAGCGTCACACGAACTGCATCAGCCAGCGCGGTTGTTCCGCGCAAAATCTTCTGCCGGGCTTCCGATCGGAACATAATATTTTTGTAGGGCATAAATCTGATCCAGTTTATCTTTCCACGGTCTTGTGTTGCGGAGTTGAAGGTCACCATCTGACCCCACACAAATTTCTACGGGGCATCAAACGAGAAATGCTCTGTCATCCCTTGCGTGGCCCCCTTTCCGGAATTGAAGCGGATTTCCAATTTGCCTGGGTTATTGGACCCCCTTTGCCGACATTGTCAGAGCAATAACTTCGCACCGGCGGCCTTCAGTCCCTGCTTGTTCGCTTTGGGTATATTTCCTCTATTTGCTTAGCGTTAGCCCGCAGCTCACAAAGTAGACAGCCGGAATTCCTCGTTCAAAGCTTAGCAGATCGACTTAATCTGACAATGCCTGCTTGCGCCGTTTCAGATAAATCCCGCGCCGACGCGTGATCTCTGCGAGTTGTGTTTTCGCCAGATGTTCTAGGTCATCCTTGGAAAGGCCTCGCGCGACACATGGCCCATGGCCTCCAGAACACCCGGGGCGTGTACCCCGCGCGCCCTGATCTGATGCTCGACCATCTCTCTGCGGCGATCGTGAAACTTGTCCATAACACTCCTTCCCTGACCTTTCTTTCAACCGAAAATCATAACAGAAAAGCTGAGGCCGCACATTGACGGCGATCGATCTGCCTGTGCAGGACCGTCAGCCTTCGGACGGCATCTCCGAAGGCGGTGCCGGGGGTACTTCGCCGGGTGACTGCGGTGCTTCGAGTGGTGCTTCGGGCGGCGTCTCGCCGGGCGGTTCCGGAGTCTCCTGCGGCGGCGCGGGCGGCGTTTCCTTTGGCGGTGTCACTGGTTCTTCCGGCGGCAGCGCTTCGGGCGGTTCTCCGTCGACCGTCAGAATTCCGTCCGTTATCTTCTCGATCTCGGTCCGTATCGGCATGACTTGCCCTCCTCCTCAACGATCCGTCCCCGCAGGCCGGTCCATCCCCGACCATACGCCGCCGCCGTGACAGTGCGCATTAATCCCGATCAATCGGCCTCTTGCCTGATCTCGTCGAAATCCTTCGCCAGCCCTGCGCGCACCAGCGCCGCCACGAGGTGGGGAAAATCCTTTTGTGAGACAAGGGCGGCCAGCCCGTCGGGCGTCTCGGGCAGGCCGAGCTTTGTTGCCGTTTCGAGCGTCTTTCGGTCGGCAAAGGGGTAAAGTTCGTCCCAGACGAGTTGCACCTCGCGCAGGAAGATGTCGGCACCCAAATTGCCGATCCCCTTGAACGGTGCTGTCATGTGTGGTCAGTATATGGGCCGCGCCTGATTGCAACGGTCTGTTTGGGTCTGGTTCGGTGATCACGATTGCTGACGTATATCCGGCTTCTTTGAGCGGCCCGATAGATCGTCGCCGCGAGCCCCGATGGATTTCCGCGCGCTTCTTCCTCATTGCTCCGAAGACATCGGTTTTGCCGTGCCAATCCACACATCAGGTTTAAGAAGCGGTTGGGGTGATCCCTTTTCCATCTCCTGGCAGTTTGTTGCAGTTTCTCTGGCGACCTCCTCCGCTTCGTCTATTTCTGCCTGGCGCTTAGGCTGCTGTGACCGACTGACCAGGCCGATAGGCTTCTCCGCTCGATAAGACAGCCCAGACAATCCTCGCATTCTTACTGGCTATCGCAACGACGACGACGTTCGGGTGTCATCCGGCTGCTCCGGTTGGATGTTGGTGGTTCTTCATCATCTTGTACATCTGTTCTGTCGCGCTCCCGGGGGCGCATTCAGGGCGTATTTTCGATACTGACACGCTAGTGGCGCGCGCCCCTTGATCGCAATCAATACTTTTGGCGGTTCTTTGCACTTGTTTGACCCATGATAATGACAACTGATTGGACAAGATGAGAATATGCGAGGCAAAGCCGTGTTTTCGAATTCCGTCAGCGGGACTGCGGCGAGGTAGTGGAGGATGAAATGCTGGTGCGCGAACTCATGACCACGAAAATTTCCCGGGTCGCGCCCGAAACGCCTGTCAGAGAGATTGCCGCGATCATGCGCATGCGGGGCATCGGCGTGGTTCCGGTTTGCGAAAACGGCCAGGTTGTTGGTATCGTCACGGATCGTGATATCGTCACGAGACTTTTGTCTCGTGTGGCAGACATTGCCAACGCTCAGGCCACCGACATCATGAGCGGTGGTGTTGTCACCTGTCATGACGATCAGTCGGTCAGCAAGATTGCGGCGCTCATGGGGGATCATCAGATCAGGCGGTTGCCGGTGACAAACCATGAGAACATTCTTATCGGGATGATAACAATCGGCGATATCGCAAGAGAAACATCGGAACACATGGCGGGCGAGGCCCTTGGCGAGATCGTGGAAGAGCGTTGAGTTCCGGTCAGAGAGGCCCCGGGCGCGAACTGGCCACGCGAAAGTGAATAGAAGATTGTGACAGAGAAAAGGAACGCTTGATGAAACTGCAACACGGAACCTGGGTCGTCGTCGCCGATGGCGAGAAATACCTATTGCTGCGCAACAACGTGGACGAGGACTTTACCGACCTTCGCGTTATCGGCAAGGATGAGCTCGACAACCCGGCTGCAAACAAGCAATCAAGCGACCGGGCAGGCCGGATGCGGGACAACAGTTCCGATGGAAAAAGTGCCATGGAGGAAACCGACTGGAACCGGGTCGAAAAAAAGCGTTTTGCGCGCGAGATTGCGGGCAAGCTGGAGTCCTGGGCCGCCGCAGGGCGCTATGACAATCTTGTCGTCATTGCCGATCCGCGCTCACTGGGTGAGTTGCGCAAGGCCAGTGGTGCCGAGATGAAATCTCGGTTGCTGATTGAGATCGACAAGAATCTCACAAACGCGACAGTGGCCGAAATTGAAAAGGTGCTGAACGCGCACTGACCTCCTTGGGGCGAATTAACCGCCCACCACTTAACAGTCAGACGGAAGAATTTCCGCTTTCAACTGGTTTATGTCGATCTGCGCGATGTTGGCGATACTGTCAAAATCGTTAATGACGGTTTTCAGATGGTCGCTGGTGTCGATCAGGCCGTTCCGCGACAGTCTCCGGAGTGTCCGGCAGACATGCACCGAGGACAGTCCGACAAATTCGCCGATCTGCTGCTGTGTCATAGGCAGGTGAAAAACCATGTCCTGGTTATCATTACAGGCACTAACGCGCAGGTATAATTCCGTCAGAAAATAGGCAATTCGCATTTCGGCGCTGCCTTGACCCAGCCTTAGCATACGCTCGGCGATACGTGCCTTTGCAGCAGCGGACAGGGCTCGGATCGAAGTCCACATATGCGGCGGGTCGGCCGCTTCCAGTTTGTCCAGTTCTTGCATGGGCACCGCACAGACGGTCACATCGGTCAGGGCATGCACGTCAAAGGCAGAAACACCCTCGGCAGAGGGCATGATCACATCGGCTGGCAGGATGATGTCGATGGTCTGGACATGGCCGTCTTCCAGCGATTTATTCAGCGCAACCCAGCCATCCAGCACCAAAAAAAACGGGTCCGACTCATCTCCTTCGAGAATGATGTTGGAACCGGCCGGGTATCTGCGCGCATTCCTTTGCAGCAACGCCGTGACCCGTGTCTTGGCAGAGGCGTTCAGGCCGTGGGTCATTTGGTCAAAGGATGCTCCCGGACCTCCGGATCTCACTTTCGCAGTAATTGCCTCGTACGACATCGTAAGGCTCCTCGTGCTGAACCGGCGGGTGAATAACCCATCTTAAACTACATGTCTCCCGGTTCATGTCAATGAGCGTTTAAAACTGACCCGGTTTTAGCATTTAAAATTGACCCACCTTTGGAGAGCAAAGCCAATAGGCGAGATGCCCTCATATAGCGAGCTCGTCTATTGGCTTTGTTTGCGCGGCGGCTTATTGAACGCGGCTGTTTTTGCTCTGTGCGAAGCGGAACGAGTTGTTGCCGGTCTCGATGATTGAACAGTGATGCGTCACCCTGTCCAGAAGCGCCGTTGTCATCTTGGCATCGCCAAAGACCGACACCCATTCTCCGAACTCCAGATTTGTTGTGATGATGACGCTTGTTTGCTCATAAAGCTTGCTGATGAGATGGAACAGCAGCGCCCCGCCAGATTTAGGGAAGGGAATATATCCCAGCTCATCAATGATGACACAATCTGTCTGGGACATCTGCCGGATCAGTTTCCCGGCGTTTCCCTCTGCCTGTTCTTTGATCAGGGCGTTTATGAGATCAACAGCATTGTGGAAACGCGCTTTCTTTCCCTGATTGATGAGAGAGGTGGCCACAGCGATGGCAATATGGGTTTTGCCCGTGCCAGTTCCCCCGACAAGGATCAGATTATGGGCATCTACGGTAAACTGGCCCGTGCATAGCTGCTCGATTTGCGGTTTTCCCACAGCAGATACGCTGTAGTCAAATGTGGCAAAATCCTTGTGGTGCGGGAACTTCGCAATCCGCATCTGATATTCTATGGCTCGCACCCGTCTTTCGACTGTTTCCGCTTCAATCAGATGTTTCAGGGCCGTTGTTAGGCTGGGCGGCGTGCGTGCCGCTAACATGTCCTGAACACAGGTTGCCATTCCGTGCAGCCGCAGGCCAGAGAGGCCTTCGACAAGCGCGTTCATGCCGCATCCTCCCTTGCCGCATACAACATCTCGTAGCGCTTACAGTCGGCTTTTGGCATTACCTGCAGCAGAGGGTAGGAATGAGTTTTAGGCAGTGGGCTAATAACCGGGTCCAGGAGCTGATTAATCAGATTGATGATCGCAGGCAGACGTAAAGTATTCTGCTCAACAGCCAATTCACAGGCCACTTCAACCGTTGTGAGGTCATGTTGCTGCACCAGCATTAACAGCTCTACAAAATCGCGATCTCCGCCCTTGGTTTCCATGTAGAGGTTTTTGATGCGGGTCATGGCCTTTGGGAGTTCCCACTTCACAAAAGGTGCGCCATCTCGCAAGGCCCCCAGCTTTTGCGATAAGAGGCGGACATAGTGCCAAGGTTCAAAGTAGCTGATATTTCTTGTAAACCTGCGTTTATGTTTGGCGATCACCTTTTGCTCGGCAACGACGACAACCTTATTGGCATAGGCCCGAAGAGATACTTTATGGCCTGCAAATTCGGACGGGACGCTGTAACGATTGCTGTCATACTGAACAAGACAGGTCGAACGCACCCGAACCGTCTTCTCCACATATCCGTCAAAACCTTACCCCAGAGGGCGCAACTCTGGCTGTTCCAAAGCAAAAATGTCATCAATCGTTTGGTCTTTTTGTTCTGGATGTGCTCGGGTTCCCAGCTCGTTACACCGCAGCAACAACCAAACATTCAAAGCTTCCAGATCATCAAAATTCAGCTTTGGTGTAAACAGCCACTGGCGGATATTCTGGACCTGGTTCTCAACTTGCCCCTTCTCCCAACCCGAGGCCGGGGTGCAGGCCACCGGCTCCATCACGTAGTGGTTCATGCAGGCCAAAAACCGGGGGGGGAATATACGATCTTTGAAGCGCGACACATAGGTCACCATGGTCTTGGGATTGTCGATGATTACCCGGCGCGGAACACCCCCATAAAACGCTAATCCACGTATGAAAGCGTCCAGCACCATCTCCTGAACCTCATTTGGATACGCAACGACAAAGGACTTTCGGCTGTGGCAGAGCCGGAAGTGTGCCACCTTAATTTTTTGGGCAACGCCGCCCAGAACCACATGCTCTTCGCTCCAGTCAAACTGCATCGCATCGCCGATTTGAAAATGCAGCGGGATAAAGGCACCCGACAGATCTGCGCTCTCAGCTTTCAACTTCTTTACAAAGCGGCAAACCGGAGAATATGAACCCGGATAGCCTTCCTCAACCAGTTGTTCAAATAGCTTAACCGCGCAACGCCGCTCCCGGCGCGGCAGATCCAGATCATGTTCAAAAGGCTACGCAGGCGGTCTTCATATGCCGCCAGCTTATGACGAACTGGTGCCTGGTTGCGCCGGTACGTCGGCGGCGAGCCGTCCTTCAGATACTTCTTGATCGTATTCCGAGATAGTCCCGTTTCCCGGCTAACAGAGTGAATACTCCGACCCTCCCGCAAAACCCAACGCCGGACCTTCGCTGCACTTTCCATTAATATCACCTGTTCTTTCCTCCGCGCTCGTAGACGCGGATGTTAACAAAACAGGTGGGTCAATTTTAAACGCCAATTACCCACCCAAGTGGGTCAATTTTGCATGCCAATTCACACCCTCGACCAAGAACGAGGTCGGCAAGCGTGATCCTGATATGAGCCCGTCAAAGAAGGGTAATCAGTGGTATTTCGGGATGAAAAGCCATATCGGCGTAGATGCCAAAAGTGGGCTGATCCACACGGTGAAGACCACCACGGGCAAGGTCCATGACGCGAAACTGACCGACGATCTTATCCGCCCGGACGACATGATCATATTCGGCGACAAAGGCTACGTCAGCGACAAGCGCAAGCGGGCGACCCGCGCCAGAGGGGCCACTTGGGCGGTAAAAGACAAGCGCAAACCGGGACGGGTTTTGTCGGCCTCGCAAAAGCGGCGCAACAAGAAATACGGCGTCGTGCGGGCCAAGGTCGAACATGTTTTCCGAGTGATCAAATGTCAGTTCGGCTATCGCAAGGTGCGCTATCGCGGGCTGGCCAAAAACGAGGCGCAGATGTTCAGCCTGATGGCGCTGGCCAACCTCTACCTCGCGCGAAGACGCCTGCTGGGGGACTCTGCCTGAAATCCAGGAAATG
>DAOUQK010000394.1 GCA_030625695.1 Paracoccaceae bacterium
CGTCACGGCCGGCATCCGGGGCGGACGACCCATGATGGCCAGATCAATGGCGCGATCCTCCAACGCCGAAATGATGGTGTTACGGTTGCCGACCTTCAGCACCACCTCGATATCCGGATGGGTCTGGCGCAATTGCGCCACCAGAAAAGGTGCAAAATACTTGCCGGTGCTGACCACACCCAGCACAACGGTGCCCGCCAGCCCCTTGTGCAGTGCGTCAATCCGCTGAACCGCCCGGCGCAAATCGGCCTGGGCGCGTTTGGACGCCTCAAGCAACACCGTCCCTTCGCCGGTCAGAACAAATCGCCCGTGCGAATCACGATTCAGCATTTCACAACCGAAATTGCCCTCTAACGCCTTTAACTGCGAATGCACCGCCGGAGGTGTAAGCGCTAACAGTTCTGCTGCCCGGCTGATTGAACCAGTTGTCGCAACGCTCTCAAGGGCGCGCAACTGCTTGAAGGTAAGGGACTCTAGCCGTCTCATTAGATTTTCCTAAATCTTGTTTCATCCTTTTTAACTTTCATTAAAATTCCAAACAGTGAATATCAAGGGGAATTCCCATCACGGAACAGGGAGCCCGTGACCATGCCGAACACACCAATCATCGACCTCGCGCTGATTCCGCAGGACTTGCAGGCGCCGATCACAGCGCTTTGCACCGTGGGCCGCGATCTGTCGCGCCGGATTGCCCGTGGGCCATTGGGTGGTTCTTTGGGTCACGAGGTTGGCGCCAACTTTGGCGGCGACGGGCAAAAGGCGCTGGATGTGATGGCCGACGATGCCTTTGCTGCCGCGCTTGAGGGTACAGGGGTGCGTTGGTACGCCTCGGAAGAGCAGGACTTTGTCGTCAAGATCGACGAGGACGGGCCATTCGCATTGGCGATTGATCCACTGGACGGGTCGTCCAACATCGACGTGAATGTGTCAATCGGCACGATCTTTTCGATCTTCCCGGCGCTGGATGACCAGGACGCGTCGTTCATGCGCCCCCCGACTGAACAGATCGCCGCCGGGTATATCATCTTTGGGCCACAAACATCACTGATGGTCACCTTTGGCTCGGGCGTACAGTGTTACATTCTGGACCCGGAAAGCGGTGCATTTGTGCTGACTGACGAAGCATTGCAGATGCCTCAGACCTCAACCGAATACGCCATCAACGCGTCGAACTATCGCCATTGGCCCAAGCCTGTGCGTGCCTATATTGATGACTGCATGGCCGGGGCCGAAGGCCCGCGTCAGCAGAATTTCAACATGCGCTGGGTGGCGTCCCTGGTGGCCGAAACGCACCGGATTCTAAGCCGGGGTGGGATATTCCTTTACCCGGGTGACAGCCGCAAAGGGTACGCAAAAGGCCGGTTGCGGATGATCTACGAATGCGCGCCAATTGCCATGCTGATCGAGCAGGCAGGTGGTGCTGCAAGCGACGGTTGCGACCGGATCATGGGGCAAGCCGCCGAAGAACTGCACGGGCGCACGCCATTTGTGTTTGGCACCCGCGAGATGGTCGAGAAGGTTTGCGCCTATCACGATCTGCCCAATGACGAAGTGTCCGCCCTTTTCGGCACACGCGGCCTGTTCAGAGCCTGAGGATTAGACCATGAGCAAGAAACACCCCATCATCTCGGTCACCGGATCTTCCGGGGCAGGTACATCGACGGTTCAATCGACGTTTGAACAGATTTTCCGCCGCGAAGGCATCAAATCGGTCAGCATCGAAGGCGACGCCTTTCACCGATATGACCGCATGGCGATGAAGGCCGAGTTGGAAAGCCGCACCGCGGCCGGCGACGCGACTTTCTCGCATTTCTCGTATGATGCCAATGAGCTGGGCAAGCTGGAAGATATTTTCCGCACCTATGGCGAGACCGGCAAAGGCAAGACCCGCCATTACGTCCATAACGTGGAAGAAAGCGAAAGATGGGGGACTGACCCCGGAAAGTTTACCGATTGGGCGGATTTTGCGGATGATTCAGATTTGTTGTTTTATGAGGGCCTGCACGGCGCGGTAAAAAACGACGAGGTTGATCTGCCCGCGATCACCGACCTTAAAATCGGTGTGGTTCCGGTGATCAATCTGGAATGGATCCAAAAGATTCACCGTGACAAAGACAGCCGGGGTTATTCGACCGAGGCAGTGACAGACGTGATCCTGCGCCGGATGCATGCCTATGTGCATTGCATCACGCCTCAGTTCATTCAGACAGATGTGAATTTCCAGAGGGTTCCGGTTGTTGACACCTCCGACCCGTTCATCGCCCGCTGGATACCCACCCCGGACGAAAGCTTGGTGGTGATCCGGTTCCGCAATCCGGCGGGAATTGATTTCCCTTATCTGACCTCGATGATCCACGATTCCTGGATGAGCCGGGCCAATTCGATTGTCATCCCCGGGGGCAAGATGGATCTGGCAATGCAGTTGATCTTTACCCCCATGGTTCACCGCCTGATCAGCGACTCCAAACGCGCCTGAAGGAGAAATGATATGAACGCTCAAGAGCAAATCAACACCTGTAGCGAAGACAAATCTGAAGACCTGATGGCCAACGCCATCCGTGCATTGGCGATGGATGCGGTTCAGGCCGCCAACTCCGGCCACCCCGGCGCGCCAATGGGCATGGCAGACGTCGCCACCGTCTTGTTCAACCGCTTCATGAAGATTGACCCGACGGACCATAAATGGCCTGACCGCGACCGCTTTGTGATG
>DAOUQK010000215.1 GCA_030625695.1 Paracoccaceae bacterium
CAAAACCTCAACAACTAAAGGAGATCTAAACAATGACACGAACAATTGGACACCTTTCGAAGGCTGTCAGTGCGCTTGCAATAAGTGCTGCATTGATCGCAACAGGTGCATCTGCACAAGCTGTCGCAAACTTCACGGATATGCCACGCCAAGTTGACGCCACTCAGCAAGAGCGGCGGCACGGTTGAGCTTGAAAATGGCGCGGGGGTAAAGGTGGCGCTCCACCCCTCTCGGGTATGTAAACATACCCTGCCGGGCAGTGATTGAAATGGTTGTGAAAGGAGGAATGAACGGCGGAGAATTTCTGTAAACTTTTCATCTGCCGAAACCGCAGCATGGCCCGTTCTCGTCGCCGAAACGGTTGGTGTGAATTCTCGCCTCGATTGTTCTGCCAGCGACCTGTTTCTTGCTTCTGCGCATTGCCGATAATCTTCATGGCAGCGCAATAGGACCGAAGTTTGTCCGTTACGATGACATGCGGGTTCCCATAGCGTTTCATTGTTTTTCTTAGGAATTTCAATGCTGCTTTGCGGTCTCGGCGCTTCGTGACAAAGGATTCCAGCACTTCGCCCTCATGATCCACGGCACGCCAAAGATAGGTGAGCGTCCGGCGTGCCCCGCCTAACGGCGCTGAATCTGGAGTGTTAGTGCCCACCATTGATAGTGGACACTTAGGGGCGCTCTATGACGGTGAAGCAGAAGAAACGGCGTTGGCCGGATGAAGAGAAGCGTTCGATCTGTTTTCAGACGACGGCGGCGGGTGTTTCGGTTGCACAGGTTGCGCGCCGGTATGCAATGAACGCCAATCTGATATTCAAATGGTTGAAAGACGAACGGTATGCGCCGGATGCAGATGCCGTGCCCGAAGAATCTGAACCGGTGTTCTTGCCGGTAGAGGTCGAAGTCGCGACCAGCCCTTTTCCTGCTTTGGCCACCGCTCCGGCGGGACGGATCGAGATTGAGCTTTCCAGCGGACACAGGGTTACTGCTGAGGGCAGCTTTGACGGGGATGCGCTGGCGCGGTTGTTGAAAGAATTGGCTTCGTGATCCCGGTGCCGAGCAACACGCGGGTCTGGCTGGCTGCGGGCGTGACCGATATGCGGCGGGGGTTTAACACGCTGGCAGCACAGGCCGAGCAGGTTCTGGCAGAGGACCCGTTTTCGGGGCATCTGTTTGTGTTTCGCGGTCGGCGTGGGGATTTGCTGAAGATCATATGGTGGGATTCACAGGGCGCGTGTCTGTTTAGCAAGCGTTTGGAGCGAGGCCGGTTTGTTTGGCCTGCTGCCAAAGAGGGCAAAATCAACCTGACTTCTGCGCAACTGGCGATGTTGCTGGAAGGCATTGACTGGCGCATTCCAAAGCGCACGTGGCGGCCTCTGAAGACGGGATAGCCGGATACAAATATCAAGCAATATGGACGTTTGTGGATTCCTATTCGGGGCGCAATTCTGTATAGAGTGGCCATGCTGAACGTCCTTGATAACTTGCCAGAAAACCCTACCGAGCTGCGGCAGGTGAGTGAGCTTCTGGCGGCTGAAGTGAAAGCATTGACGCTAAAGGTTGAACAGCTTCAGCACCAACTGCACGGGGCTAACCGGCACCGCTTCGGGTCCACATCCGAGGGGATGGATCAGCTGCAATTGTTTGCCGAGAACGAGGAGATTGCAGAAGCGGTTACAGAGGTCGTGGAAACTGCGCCTGCTGAACATGTTGAGCCAAAAGGAAAGCCCAAGCGTAAATCGCTACCGGATCATCTGGACCGTATCGAACAGGTTTTGTCTACCGGTGAGGATTGCCCCGAATGCGGAGGTGATCTGTCAAAGTTGGGCGAAGATGTCACCGAAGAACTGGAATACATCCCGGGCCGCTTTGTCGTGAACAAATTTATTCGGCCCCGCATGGCATGCCGTCGTTGCGAGACCATTTCCCAAGCCCCACTGCCGTCACGACCGATAGAGCGGGGCAGACCCGGGCCAGGTTTGTTGGCGCATGTATTGGTCAGTAAATATGCCGACCACCTGCCGCTTTACCGCCAGTCCCAAATCTACGCGAGAGAGGACGTCGAGCTTGATCGTTCAACAATGGCCGACTGGGTTGGTAAATCTACAGCATTGCTGGAACGACTCGCCGACGCGATGGGCAAACATGTCCGCGACGGACAAGCCCTCTTTGCCGATGACACGCCAGTCAAGATGCTGGCTTCGGGAACAAAGAAAACCCAAACCGCCCGGGTCTGGGCCTATGTGCGAGATGAGCGACCATGGGACGGACTCGCCCCGCCTTGCGCGTGGTATCAGTTTACAGTGGATCGAAAGGGCGAGCATCCCGTTAGCCACCTGTCGGGTTATAAAGGCTGGGTCCATGCGGATGGCTATGCTGGTTTTAACGGTGTGTTTGGCACAGATAAGGCCGATGAGATGGCCTGCATGGCACATGTCCGGCGAAAGTTCGTTGATGTTTTCACCGCACAAGGTTCGTCCATTGCTGAGGAAGCCATCAAACGTATCGCCCAACTTTATGCCGTGGAGAAAGAGGCCCGTGGCAAACCCTCGGAGGAACGCGTTGCCCTGCGCAAGGCCAAGGCCGCATCTGTCTTCGATGATTTGGAGATATGGCTGCAAGCCCAGCTCCCAAAGATATCCGGCAAGTCTCCATTAGCCCAAGCCATCAGATATGCCCTCAAAAGAATGCCAAAAGCCCGACCATACCTCAATAATGGCTTTCTGGAATTGGACAATAACAGTGCAGAACGCGCCATGAAGCCAGTAGCCTTGGGCCGAAAAAATTGGATGTTTGCAGGCTCACAACGCGGTGGAAAAGCCATGGCAATCGCCTTCACCCTCATCGAAACCGCCAAGCTGAACGGTGTTGATCCTCAGGCTTGGTTGACAGACGTGTTGTCCCGCATTGCAGACCACAAGATCACAAAGATGGACGAATTGATGCCCTGGAATTACAGTCCGGTGGCGTGAGCAGGACGCTTACAAAGATAGTGCGTCTCGCCGTTTATCTTCACGAAAACTTCATCCAGGTGCCATTGCCAAGTGGAGTGGGCTCGTAACTTTTGGATGCGGTTCCGGCGGATCTCAGCGGCGAACAACGGGCCGAACCTATTCCACCAAAAGCGGATCGTTTCGTGACTGACGTCGATGCCACGTTCGTGAAGTAGATCTTCGACATTCCGAAGCGACAGCGGGAACCGCACGTACATCATCACCGCCAGGCGAATGATTTCTGGGCTACTATGGAAGTACTTGAACGGGTCGCGTTTTTTCATTGCAAGACGCTACGAAACCTTCCCATCCGCCTCAACCGGATTCCTTCTGACAATGCCCAGCAGCGTCCGAGCAGAGGAACACGGTGGTGCCGCCAATCTGTTCGACCGTGGCAAATTCACGGCTGGGCTGGCGTTCAAGCATCACCTTCTTGATCACCTCTTCGCGCCCCATGCCGTATTCTGCCATCGTGTCCGGAATTTGTGCCTCGACCAGCGGGGTCAGCACGTAACCGGGGCAGATGGCGTTGGCAGTAATGGGCTGTTCGGCGGTTTCCAGCGCGGTGGTCTTGGTCAGGCCGTCTATCCGTGCGCCGAAGCGATATTCACCACTCTGCCCCCGGTCAATTTGTCCCTGTTCCCGCCACTTTCGAGGATATTGTCGCCATTTTCATCCTCCAGTATATCGCTGCCGTTGCCGCCTCGCGCCTGTGGGGTGCTTATGGATCTCCGTGAATATTTGTGCACCTCTGCGAATTGGTGAATTGATCTGTGTCAATGACACCCCACCAAACACATTCTACAATAGGAATGTCTATTGGTGTATTCAGGAGACTGCTATTGCCCCGTCGTTTCGCCAACGCGCTTATTCTTGCGGCCATTTTGATTGCGGGCAATGCCCATGCGCAAATCACATCCGCCCCGGCGCCTCAGTTGTCAACCAGCACCGCCGACCATTCCACATTTGAGGTTCTGAAAAAGGAATTCATGTCCGGTCCCGAAGTGACCGAGGCCTGTCTGAGTTGCCACACCGAAGCCGACAATCAGGTGATGGACACAATCCATTACAACTGGGACTACCAGCATTCCGGTACCGGGCAATCTTTAGGCAAGCGCACCGTCGTCAATGCCTTTTGCGGCAATGTCGCAGGAAACGAAGCGCGCTGCACCTCATGCCACGTCGGCTATGGCTGGGAGGACATGAATCAACCACCGCCGCAACAGTCGCAGGCTGTGGATTGCCTGATCTGCCACGATCAGTCCGGCCAATACACTAAATCCGCCACCGGGGCCGGTCATCCGCCGCTTGACCCGGTTGCCCCAAAGACCAAAACCATCACCGGTGCCCCGGCTTGGGCGGTGGACCTGAACAAGGCGGCGCTGAGCGTCGGCAACCCGGACCGTGAAAGCTGTGGCCAGTGCCATTTCTACGGCGGCGGCGGCGACAACGTGAAACACGGCGACCTGTCGTCGGCGCTGGTTTCGCCAGATGTGCATGTCGATGTCCACATGTCCCCCGACGGGGCCAACATGGTCTGCTCGGACTGCCACCAAAGCACCGCCCATCAGTGGCCCGGTTCGCGCTATGACGTGATGGCCTCAGATCCGCTCGGCACCGGCCTGCCTGGACAGCGCCGCGACGTAGCCACCTGCGAAAGCTGTCACGGCAACACACCGCACCCCGTCACGTTGAAAGGCGTGAAGCTGAATGACCACACAGATACGGTGGCCTGCCAAACCTGCCACATCCCGGAATTCGCCAAGGGCGGCGTCGCCACCAAGACCAGTTGGGACTGGTCCACTGCCGGGCGTATGGATGAAAACGGCAAGCCCATTGTTGAGAGCAACTTTACCCAGTCGGACGGGCAGCACCTGCACACATACATGTCCAAGAAGGGCGATTTCGAATGGGCCGAAAACGTCGAACCGCATTACGCCTGGTTCAACGGTCAGGTCGAGTACACGACCGCCGATCGCACCATTGATCCAAGCCAGACCGTCGAGATCAATCATATCGGTGGTCAGGCCGATGACGGCAAAAGCCGGATCTGGCCGTTCAAGCGTATGGAAGGTCGGCAGGCCTATGATGTCGGCCTGAACCGCCTCGCCTTTACCCATGTCTGGGGCCCGGACAGCGACACCGCCTACTGGACCAATTTTGACTGGGGAAAATCCGTCGAGGCCGGCATGAGTGCCGCAGGGGTGGAATATTCCGGCGAATACGGATTTGTCGATACCTACATGTACTGGCCGATCACCCACATGGTCGCCCCCGCCGACGAGGCACTGGAGTGTGAAAGCTGCCATGCCGCCGATGGTCGTCTTGCAGGCATCGACGGTCCATACATGCCGGGCACCGGCACCAGCCCGCTTGTTGGCACGCTGGGCAAACTGATCGTCCTGCTCACTGCGCTGGGCCTGCTGGGCCACGCTGCGATACGCCTCGTCACCCGCAAATCCGATGGAGGTCAACATGGCTAAGCGTTCCGTCAAAGTCTTTCCGTTTTTCGAACGTTTCTGGCACTGGGCACAGGTTCTCCTGATTCTCACTCTGCTGTTTTCCGGCCTCGGGCTGAACGGCGCACATGGCCTCATCCCGTTCGGACCAGCGGTGATGTTGCATACGGTGGCAGCACTTACGCTTCTGGTTCTGTGGATTTTCGCCACCTTCTGGCTGTTCACCACCGGCACGTGGAAACAGTTCATCCCAAGGATCGAAGGCATGCTGCAAGTGGGGCGTTACTATGCTTTCGGCGTATTCAAAGGCGAAGAACACCCCTACAAAAAGCTATTCTGGCGCAAACACAATCCGCTTCAGGCCGCCACTTATTTCGCGATCAAGTGGTTTGTCTTTCCGGCGATCTGGAGCACCGGCTTGCTGTATCTGACCTATGATCTCTGGGGCGGTGGCACCGAAGGAACCTTCTGGCTGACCGCAATCGCCAACATTCACATTCTCGCGGCCTATGTGGTGGCGGCTTTCGTTCTGGTGCATGTCTACCTGCTGACCGTCGGTCACGGCTTTCGCAGCCATGTGCGCCCGATGGTCACTGGATATGACGAGATTGACCTGACGCCCGAACAGGAAGCCTATCTCGAAACCAACGAACCCTCGCGCATCCGCCCCCGCGACGCCGGCTGAACCTGCCGCCTATAACGCGGTCCAGCCGCCGTCGATGCTGATGGTGGTGCCGGTGATCTGCGCCGCCGGTGGTGTCAGACTAATTCGAACTCGTCGGTGCTGTCAGACCAATTCGAACCAGTCTCAGCTTACCGCCAAGGACGGGACCCTATGCTGAACAAAGTTGACGCCACTCAGCAAGAGCGGCGGCACGGTTGAGTTTGAAGTTTTCGCGGGAGTAGAGGTGGCGCTCCAGATTAAAGTGGTTGTGAACCGAGGAATGAACAGCGGAGAATTTCTGCAAACTTCGCATATTACGAAAGCCCAACATCGCCCGTTCTCGTCGCCGAAACGGCCCCTTCTCGTGGTTTGCTAACAAACCACTGCCAGGCGATGGATGAGAATTCTCGCCACGGTTGTTCAGCCAG
>DAOUQK010000251.1 GCA_030625695.1 Paracoccaceae bacterium
TCCTCTTCGGTGGTTTCCAACTGACGCCCCACCACAAAGCCCTGAATAAGCTCGGTCACCTCGGCCCCCACCATATGCGCGCCCAAAAGCTCTCCGGTTTTGGCGTCAAAGATGGTCTTGACCATGCCCTCGGCCTCGCCCAGTGCAATCGCCTTGCCGTTGCCCATGAACGGGAAACGCCCGACCTTGATGTCATAGCCCAGTTCCTTGGCCTTGGCCTCGGTATAGCCCACCGATGCCACCTGTGGATGGCAATAGGTACAGCCGGCGATGCTCTCAGGTTTGACTGGGTGCGGTTTGCCCCCGGCGATCAGTTCGGCCACCATCACGCCTTCATGCGATGCCTTATGCGCCAGCCAGGGCGCTCCGGCGATGTCGCCAATGGCATAAAGCCCGTCCACCCCGGTGCGGCAATATTCATCCGTCACCACATGGGTCCGGTCGATTTTGACGCCTAATGCCTCAAGCCCCAGGTCTTCGACATTGCCAACAATGCCAACGGCGGAAATTACGGTGTCAAAGTCGTGTTTCTGGATCTTGCCCTTGACCTCGATATGCGCCGTCACCTTATCCTTGCCGCGATCCAACTGCTTGACCATCGCCGACTCAAAGATAGTCATGCCCTGTTTGACAAACTGCTTTTTGGCAAACTTGGAAATCTCAGCGTCTTCGACCGGCAACACCCGGTCAAGTACCTCTACCACAGTCGTGTCAGCGCCCAAAGTGTTGTAAAAACTAGCAAATTCTATGCCAATGGCTCCCGACCCAATCACCAGCAGCCGCTTTGGCATCTCCTTGGGCTGCAACGCATGTTTATAGGACCAGACCCGCTTGCCATCCGCCTCAAGCCCCGGCAGATCGCGGGCACGGGCACCGGTGGCCAGGATAATGTTCCTGGTCGTCAGCTCCTCGACGCCTTTGGAGGTCTTGACGCTGACCCGGCCTTTGGCGGGCAGGCTCGCCTGCCCCATCACCACCGTGACCTTGTTCTTTTTCATCAGATGGCCAATGCCGCCCGACAGCTGCGCCGCCACCCCGCGCGACCGTTTGACCACGGCACCCAGATCAAAGCTGATCTTGTCGGCACTTAACCCGAATTCCCCGGCGCGCCCCATCAGGTGGAATACCTCGGCGCTGCGCAGCAAGGCTTTGGTCGGGATACAACCCCAGTTCAGACAGATACCGCCCAGATGCTCGCGCTCGACAATGGCGACGTTCATCCCCAGTTGGGCCGCGCGAATTGCCGCGACATAGCCCCCAGGCCCTGCACCAATTACGATCAGATCAAAGGATTTTGCAGCCATGTCATGCCCTCGGGATATGCGTGAAGAAAACTAGTTTACCATTAAACCAGTTTTTCAGCCACTTCAATATCCCTCTCGCGCGACTTATATGTACTGCGACGAAAGCCCCTTTTCAGGGCTTGAGGAGCAACCTCTGCTTAGCCAGCTGCCGCCTGCAATTCCCGCATCGTTGTCCCGTAGCCGCCCGCCGTGACATACGCACTTTCAGGGTCGGTTGTGTGTCGGGCCAGTGCTTCGTTGCGGAACGGAAAACGTCCGAACAGACGAATAACTTCACGGTGCGCCCGCGCGTCCAGCAGGTTGCCTTTGGCACGCTTGCACGTCAGGCGCACACAGCGTTCCTGATCGCACAGGTTTTCGGAATGCATCATCGGCATGTAAAAGAACTGTCGTGCCGGTTCTTCGATCCGCAGATCCCAGCCCTTGTCAACCGCCGCCTTGGCCGCCGCAAGCGCAATCTTGTCGGATGAAAACGCCCGCTTGTCCCCCCGGAACATATTGCGGGAAAACTGATCGGTCAGAATGATATAGGCCAGCGCCCCGTTGGGATAGGTCAGCCAAAGCGAATATCGCCCCGCAACAGCCCCTTCCCACGTGGTGCGAAAACGGGTGGAAATTTCCGCGTCCAGCACCTTGTCTTCAACATACCAGCGGGATTCACCCACTTCATCAAACCAAAAACTCAATATATCGTCCGGACCCACCATGGATCAATCTCCGCTTTAAATGCGTTACAAGCCATTAGCAGAATCTTAACGCCGTTTTTTGTGGGAATTACAGTAACAAATTCCTTCAATATTCAACAAATTCAGCAAGTTAGCGCCATCACCGGCAGTTTTATCAAATGGAATCAAAGCATTAACCAATTATTAGGGGAAAACCTCTTATCTCTCATCGCTTAGCAGGACATTTTCAACACTGGCGCAGATGCAACACTATTGTTGCATATATCGCCAGTTCGCCCAAGGCGTGGCCTGTTTTGAAAAATGCGGGATGGGTAAAATCTGCGCTACAATTGAATAATAAACCTGAGTTCCAACTGACACCAGAACGCCCGGACACTGGCTCATGCAGCCATCCGTAGGGTGGGGTTCCACCCCACCGCCCCGTCCCGCCCGGCCCCGTCACGCCCAGCCCGGCAAAATCCAAGGGATGATGGGTTGAAAACCCATCCTACGCAACAATGACAGGCCGGGCTTTGGGCGGATTGGTATGATAGGTGCGGCAGTTTTCGCGCCCGGGCGTCAGTCGCGCGCCCGCGCCCGCCAACCGCCACGACGACGCGGGTTGGTCATCTGCGCCTGGCCTTGTTGCAACACATCACTCATCGGGTGATCAGGGTCGTCGGGGCCAAAGCATGCCAGCAACTCGGCAATCGCCGCCCCACTGTCTTTCCCCTCAGGCAGGCTTAGCGCCCAGTCAAGAAAAATACTGCGACATTGCGACGGAGTGATGCCGTCGATCTGATACGCCTGATAAATCAGACCTTTGGGGTCGATTTCGGATTGGCCGTGGCAGTCAATCATTGACACTTCCGAAGGCCGCCACAACGCTCGTGATGATCGCGTCACTCTGGGCATAGGCCCGCGCCAACCTGTCCTGTAGCTTATCAATGTCATCCATCCCCGTTACCCTGCCTAAGAATGCCATGCCGCCCTGCCCCATCTCATCGATGTCTATCGCCTTGCCCGACATCAATCGCATCGCCCCATGCACCATCCAGCATAAATCATAGGTGGCGCGCAAGACTTCGGCATCCGCGACACCCAACCAACCACTTGCGACGGCACCGTGCAGGCCAGCCTCCACATCGCGCGCCGCCTGCCCGGCAAGCAATGCGCCGGCCTGAGCGATCAGTTCAATGTCCAGCATTCGTCCAGGCCCGGTCTTGGCGTCCCAAAGGCTGACCGGTGTCTTGGTCTCGCCAAGGCGTGCACGCATGTTTGCCACTTCGCCCAGAACGGATGTCCTGTCGCGCTTTTGCGCCAGCAGATCGCGACGCAGAGCTTCGATATCTACCATCAGACCGGGCGTACCTGCCACCACCCGCGCGCGGGTCAGGGCCAGATGCTCCCACACCCAGGCCTGATCGCGTTGATAGGCGGTGAAACTGGCCAGTGAAGTCGCCACCGGACCCTGGGTGCCGGACGGGCGCAGGCGCATGTCGACCTCGTACAGCCGCCCCTGCGCCATTGGCGCGCTTAACGCGGTGATCAGCGCTTGGGTCAGGCGGGCAAAATAAACCCGTGTGGCCAATGGGCGTGGACCGTTCGACATGTCACTGTCGCCCGATGTGCCCGGATCATAAATCACGATCAGGTCCAGGTCCGACATGGCATTCAGCCGCCCTGCCCCGAGCGAGCCCATAGAGATCACTGCCGCCCCCCTTCCCGGAGCGGCCCCATGTTTCAGGGCGAACTGTCCTTCGACCACTGGCATCAACGCCTTGATGACGGCCCCCGCCAGATCGCTGTATTGCGCCCCGGCGGATGCCGCGTCGATCAAACCCCGCAGGTGATGCACACCTATTCGGAAATGCCATTCCTTGGCCCAGCGCCGCGCTGCATCCAAACGTGCTTCATAGTCTGATTCTGCGGTCAAAAGTGCCGTCAGAGCCTCCTCCAGCGCCGCCGCACCCGGCCAGTCAGCAAAGAAATCACCGCCAATCACCGCGTCAAACACAGCCGAGTTGCGCGCCAGATGGGTGGCTAACGCGGGCGAGGTGGCGACGATATCAATCAATAACTCCATCAGCGATGGATTGGCCTCAAACAGTGCAAAAAGCTGCACACCTGCCGGCAGCCCGGCGAGGAACCCGTCAAAGGCCACCAACGCCTGACCGGGCTGCGCCGCCTGCGCCAATCGGCGCAGTAGGTCGGGTTTCAGGCGTTTGAATATCTGCGAAGCACGAGTCGAGCGCAGGGCCGGATAGGCGGGCCACCCGGCCATGATGGATTGGTCCAGCGTGTCGGGCATCACGCCGGTATCTGTATCGGTGTCCTTCAGGGGTGCAGCATCGGGCGCGAAAAACCCCTCGGTCAGTTCATGCACTTCCCCCAGACGCACGCTCAGGTCGCGGGTCAGTTGGTCGGGGTCCAATCCCATCAGACAGGCAATGCGGGCTATGCCTTCGGGGGATTGCGGCAAAACGTGGGTCTGGGCGTCATTGACCATCTGAATGCGGTGTTCCACCTCGCGGTGGGCACGGTAATGGCCGGTCAGCGCCTCCGCCACATCCCCAGGCACCCAGCCTTTGGCCGATAGCGCGGCCAACCCGTCGCAGGTGCCACGCTGGCGCAAATCGGCGTCACGCCCTCCGGCGATGATTTGCAAGGTTTGGGTGAAAAACTCGATCTCGCGAATACCACCCTGCCCCAGTTTCATATCATGCCCGGCCACATCGCGCGTGCCACCGGTGCCTTTGTGTTCGCGGATGCGCAACCGCATGTCGTGGGCATCCTGAATGGCGGCGAAATCCAGATGGCGGCGCCAGACAAACGGCGTCAGCACCTTCAGAAACCCCTGCCCCGCCGTGATATCACCAGCCGCTGCACGGGCTTTGATATAAGCCGCCCGTTCCCAAGTGCGCCCCAGGCTTTCGTAATAACTTTCGGCGGCGGCCATGGCCAGACAGACCGGGGTGACCGACGGATCAGGGCGCAGGCGCAGATCGGTGCGAAACACATAGCCATCCCTGGTCCGTTCGCTCAGCGTGGCGCACATATTGCGGGTGGCGCGGACCAACGCGCTGCGAGCCTCGTGAAAGTCATCCCGCGAATAACGGGTTTCATCGAACAGGCAGATCAGGTCGATATCGGACGAATAATTCAGCTCGTGCGCGCCCATTTTGCCCATCGCCAACACCGTCAGACCGCCGGCCTCTGACACATCATCTTCGGTTTGGCCGGGCAGCTTACCGCGCCGGATCAAGGCGGCAACCTCAGCCTTGATCGCCAGATCACAAGCCAGATCGCCCAGATCGCTCAGCACCGAGGTGACGGTTTCCAGCGGCCAGACTCCGGCAAGGTCAGCCAGAGCAGTTATCAACGCAATCCGGCGTTTGGCTTGGCGCAGACCCGGCTTCAACTGATCCGGCGGCAAGGCGCGCATATCGTTGAAGACGCCCTTCACCGCCGCTTCTCCATCGTCAAGCGCGCCGGTCAGCCACACGGCCTCTTGCTCGATCAGACCTTTGAGATAAGGGCTGGACCCACCAGCGCCAACAATCAATCTGGCCAGATCACCGGTCAGATCGGGCATACGCGCGCCAGCCTCCTGCCCCAAAGTGGGGTCAAAGGCATGCGGCAGGCGGGAAATGTTCTGTGCAAAATTCATGGCCGCAGGATGGGACGGCCACGCGC
>DAOUQK010000018.1 GCA_030625695.1 Paracoccaceae bacterium
ATGAAAACCTGCCCCTGGAACCTCGAAGGTCTGTTCGCCGAAAAACCCTTTCGCTGGGCCGCCATGACCATCCCCCGCGCCGCGCCGCTTCTGGCCAAGCTGGATGATGCTGTGGGCCATGGAGAACTGAATCTCGTCAAGAAATGGTGGTGGGATCTGGAACTGGCCAAAGATGGCGGCTATCATCCGACGTCGCAAACGGTCAATGCGCGCGGCCTGCAAAAAGACCTCGATCTGCGTTACTCAGACCAAACCCTCGCTGTCTACCCAGCCCCTTTGGCACCGCACCCCTGGCCTTACCCGTTCCCAATGGACCGCGAGGCGGGGATTGAAGCCTATCAATCCATGATCTCCGCCGAAGTCTACAAAACACGGCGCGCCAAAGGTGAAACCGGCGATTGGGATCACACCTATTCCAACGATGGCACAAGCCCGGTGTTGCGGGTTGAAATCACCCAGGCACAGGAAATGGCCAAAGGCGTGACAAAATACGAATTCCGCCTGCTCGATGGCGGCGACCTACCCCCATGGCAGGCCGGCGCCCACCTGGATATTGTCGTCGCCCCCGAATTCCTGCGCCAGTATTCCATGTCCGGAGACCCGGCGGATCGCTCAAAATACCAGATCGGCGTGTTGCGCGAAGATCAGGGCAGGGGTGGATCGGCGCTGCTGCACCGCATATTCAACGAAGGTCGCAAGGTATTCATCTCGCGCCCTATCAACCACTTCCCGCTGGAGCCAAATGCACGCCATACCCTGCTGATGGGCGGGGGCATTGGCATTACGCCGATGATCGCCATGGCGCATGAACTGCACGCCAAAGGTGCCTCGTTCGAGCTGCATTATTGCATGTCCTCAAGGTCCACCGCCGGTTATCTCGACGATCTGACCGCCGCCGCCTGGGCCAAAAAGGTATCGCTGCACATATCGGACGAAAATACCCGCGCCGACCTCGATGCGCTTCTGTCCGGCTACACTTCAGGCCACCATGTCTATACCTGCGGGCCCGACCGCTTCATGTCCGGCGTCGCCGAAGCAGCCGCACGCCAGGGTTTCCCCGAAAACGCCTGCCACCTCGAATACTTCTCGGTTCCCGAAATCCCGGAATACCAGAACCACGCTTTCACATTACGCCTGACAGACGGTCGCGAATTTCAGGTCCCCGCCGATCAGTCCGCCACCGATATCCTGGCCCAAAACGGTATCCACATAGACGTCAAATGCGCCGACGGCCTCTGCGGTACCTGCAAATGCTCCCTGACCAAAGGCGAGGTCGAACACCGCGACTTCGTGCTGTCCAACGCCCAACGCCAAACCAACATCATCCTGTGCCAATCCCGCGCCGCTCACGCCGACGCCACCATCGAAATCGACTTGCCCACCCATACCAAATCCAACTAACACGTGCCCCTAACCTCATCTTTGGTCTTCAAATATCCCGGGGGGAGACGCCAAAGGCGGCGGGGGGCTGGCCCCCACACCCCGGTTGCCTGGCCGAACCACAAAGTTCATTCCCAACCCCGGCCCAACCCTGACCTCGCCTTAAATCTGAAAAATTCTTGCCCGATAATTGACCTCGCTCAAGGACGTCCTCCTACGTGGCCCTAAAACCGGGTCAGTGCCCCTTCAAGAATTGTCTTATGTCTGACCCAATGCCTCCACAACTCACGAAGAACGCCAAACCCACCGGGTTCCTGTCCCTGGGTCTGAAACCGTTTTTCCTCGGCGTCGCCCTGTTCGCCATTCTTGCGATTGCCCTTTGGGCTCTGACATTGCAGGGGCTGAGCCTGATCACCCCGACCTATGGCATGCACCTTTGGCACATGCATGAAATGCTGTTCGGCTATGGCTCGGCCGTTTTGACCGGGTTCCTCCTGACCGCTGTCCCCAACTGGACCGGGCGCAAACCATTGTCCGGTGTTGGCCTCGGTGCTTTGTGGCTGGTTTGGCTGGCAGGCCGTGCCGCGATGATGCTGGGCGCGCCACCGCTGGAACTGGTAACGCTGGATGTCAGCTTTCTGCTGCTGGTCATCCTGATTGTCACACGCGACATTGTAATCGCGCGAAACTGGCGCAATCTGATGGTGTTGGGGCCAATCCTGTTGATCGCCGTTGGCAACGCCACTTTCCACGTCGAAGTCATCACCAATGGCGCACCGGACTACGGCCCAAGGATCGGGTTGGGCGGCTTGGTGTTTCTGGTCATGCTGATCGGCGGACGCATCATTCCCGCCTTCAGCCGCAACTGGCTGGTCAAACAAGGGGCAACCCGCCCTCCCACCATGTTTTCGCGGTTCGACGCAATTGTCCTGCTACTCACACTGGCAGCACTGGCGCGCTGGGTGCTGATACCATCCGGCCCGTTGACCGGCGCGGCTTTGGGCGTGGTCGCTCTGTTGCATCTGCTGCGATTGATGCGCTGGTGCGGGTTGGCCACCTTGTCCAACCCGTTGTTGTTTGTGCTGCATGCGGCTTACGCAATGATCCCGACCGGTCTGGCCTTGCTGGGTATGGCCGCTGGATGGAACGACGTGGCCCTGTACGTTGCCGCCCTGCACCTGTTGGGAATCGGCGTAGTCGGTGCCATGACCCTCGCGGTCATGTCCCGGGCCAGCCTCGGCCACACCGGTCAGGCCTTGCGGGCAGACAGATGGTTGCAGGCAGGTCTGACGTCAATCTTCCTGTCGGCCTTCGCCCGGGTGCTGGCCGAATTCAGCGATTTCCAGACCACCCTGATCACGTTTTCTGCGCTGTTCTGGATCGCCGGTTTTACACTCTTCATTGTCCGTATCGGCCCGGGGCTGCTCGCGTCGAAGCCCCGTTAGAATCAGCTCTTACCGCCCGTCGTGACAATCTGCCAACGACCGTCCTGATGGCGAATGGCACAGGCATCATCCGTCAATTTCGGCAGAACTGTGGTTTGCTCCGGCACAACCTGTGCCTTGATCGTATTGTCGCACAGCGGCACCTCAACCGGACGATAGCCTTTTTGTGCCATACATTGCCCTTCGACACGGGCTCGAAGTCCGGCATTAACGTCGACTGTGTAAATATGCCCTTGCGCCCAATACCCCGGATAGACCGTGCATTTTGGCCCATTACAAATCCGCCGTGACGGCACAAAAATCGGTGGACTCTGGCGGATCTGGTTGGCCACGGGTGCGTCTTTGACCGCGCGCACCTCGCAGGTCAATTGATCGCTTTGCATTCGCGCCACCGAAACACCGGCCCGGTGATAGATCGAAAGCGGCGCACAAGCCATCATGGTCAATCCAAGCAGCACAAAATGGGCAATATGTTTCATATCGCACATACTGCCCGAATCCGGCGATCAAGACAATTGAATTGACCGTGCCGGGCGCATCTGTCAGTCTAAAGGCTGGCCAAAAGCTGGCTGAAGGCGACCAAGGGTCATAACCTCATGAAGGTCATCATTTGCGGAGCAGGGCAGGTCGGCTGGCAAATCGCCAGGCATCTTTCAGGCGAATTGAACGACGTAACTGTGGTGGATTCCAATCCCGATCTGGTGCGCCGGGCCGCCGATTCTCTGGATGTGCAGGGCATTGCCGGTTTCGCCAGCTATCCGGACGTTCTGGATCGGGCAGGGGCGCGCGACGCCGATATGATCATCGCAGCCACCCATTCCGATGAAGTCAACATGGTCACCTGTCAGGTGGCCCATTCGGTGTTTGGCATCCAGCGTAAAATCGCCCGGCTACGCTCGCAGTCCTACCTCGACGCGATTTATTCCGATCTGTACCGGCGCGACCATATGCCAATCGACGTGGTGATATCGCCCGAACGCGAAGTTGCCGCCGCCGCCATGCAGCGCCTGTCGGCCCCCGCCGCCTTTGACACCGAAACCTTCATGGGCGGCAAAGCCCAGCTTTTGGGGATAACGCTGGAAGAGGATTGCCCGGTGGTCAACACGCCGCTGCGCCAGCTGACCGACTTGTTTTCAACTCTGCGGAGCGTGGTGGTTGGGGTGCGCCGTGAGGGGCGGTTGTTTGCGGCCAAATCCGGCGATCAGCTGTTTGTCGGTGACAGTGTCTATATTTTGTGCCACGGCGACGACATCTCGCGCACCCTCGAAATATTCGGCAAAACCCAGAAGAAACAGGAACGTGTGGTGATCGTCGGCGGTGGCAATGTCGGCCTTGCGGTGGCGAAAGCACTTGAGTCCGGCGAAGGCCGTATCCGTGCCAAGGTAATTGAACGCGACCGGAAAATTGCCGAAGCTGCTGCCGAAGCATTGGAACGCACCATTGTGCTGAACGGCGACGGGTTGGACGCCGCCTTGCTGGGCGAGGCGGGCATTGCCCGGGCTGATGCGATGCTGGCGGTGACGGACGATGACAAAACCAACATGCTGGCGGCCGTGCGCGCCAAGGCCGAAGGTTGCCCATTGGCGATTGCCCTGATCAACGACCCCACACTGGTGCCATTGATGGAACCATTGGGCATCGACGCCTATATCAACCCGCGCGCCACCACCGTCAGTTCAATCCTGCGCCACATCCGCCACGGACGGGTGCGTCAGGTCTATTCCATCGGTGATGCCGAGGCCGAGGTGATCGAGGCCGAAATCATGTCAACTTCGCCCATGGCCGGGCAACGCCTGCGCGACATTGATTTCCCCGAAGGGGTGATTGTCGGCGGGGTGCTGAAAGGCGACGACATGCAGCGCCCGTCGGGCAGCACGCGGATCGAGGCCAAAGATGTGGTGGCAATCTTTGCCATGACCGAAGACGTGCCCGAGGTCGAGCGGCTGTTGCAGGTCTCGATCGACTTTTTCTGACCATGGGCGCGCGTTCAACCCGCAATATTCTGACCTATCTGCCACTGTTCCTGCTGGTCTGGACGATTGGTGCATTGGCGATGTTTGTGCCTGCCGTCTTTGCGCTGGTTCAGGGCAATATGCCCGTCGCCCGTTCGTTCGCCTTTGCCGCCGCACTGGGGCTTACCCTGGTGACATTGGTGGCACTGGCGCGCGCCTCTCGTAAGCCACGCCATGGGACGTTGGGGCAGTTGCTCGCCTTGCTGGGTATGTTCACAATTTTGCCGGCCTTTCTGGCCGTGCCGCTGCATGATGCACTTGGCACCACCAGCTTTCTTAATGCCTATTTCGACATGGTCAGCGCCATCACCACCACCGGTGCCACCCTGTTTGATGATCCCACCCGATTGCCCCCGTCGCTGCACCTGTGGCGTGCCTTGGTGGCATGGCTGGGCGGTTTGCTGATGTGGGTTGCGGCCTCGGCCATCCTCGCACCCCTGTCACTGGGCGGGTTCGAGGTGACAACGCGCGGTCAGCCGGGCCGCTCGATGATGACACCGATGCACATGACATCCGCCGACCCGCGCAAGCGGTTGACCCGAATCACCGCGACACTGGCACCGGTCTATGCCGGATTGACGCTGGCGATATGGGTGTTGTTGATGATATCGGGCGAAACCTCACTTACCGGCGTGATCCATGCAATGTCAGTGATGTCCACCTCTGGCATTTCACCGGTTGGCGGGCTAACGCACGCACAGGCCGGATTTCGCGGTGAAATGATCCTGTTCCTGTTCATGTTCTTTGCCCTGTCACGTCTGACGTTCTCGAACGACACCGCCACCACCGGCTTTTCCCGCCTCGACAAAGACCCGGAGTTCCGCATCGGTTTGATGCTGATTATTGGCCTGCCCGTCGCCTTGTTCCTGCGCCACTGGTGGGCGGCGTTTGATGTGGAGACGTCGCAAGATCTAACGCTGGCCTTGCGGGCGTTTTGGGGGGCGATGTTCACCGTTATGTCGTTCCTGACCACCACCGGCTTTGAAAGTGCCGACTGGCAAGAAGCGCGCCAATGGTCTGGTCTTGGCACGCCGGGTCTGATCCTAATGGGTCTGGCGCTGATCGGCGGCGGGGTGGCGACCACCGCTGGGGGGGTGAAGCTGTTGCGGGTCTATGCGCTTTATCTTAACGGCAAACGCGAAATGGAACAATTGGTGCATCCCAGTTCGGTCAGCGGGGCCGGGGTCGGCAACCGGCGAATCCAGAAAAATGGTGCCTTTATCGCCTGGGTGTTTTTCATGCTGTTTGCCCTGTCATTGGCGCTGATCACCGTGACCTTGGCTGCTTTAGGTTCCAGCTTTGATCAGGCTTTGGTGCTGAGCATTGCCACGCTGTCCACCACCGGGCCGTTAATTGATATTGCCGCAGAAACACCAATTCATTTGGCGGAAATGGGTGATACGGCCAAGCTGGTTTTAAGTGCTGCGATGGTGTTGGGACGGCTGGAAACCCTGGCAATTATCGCATTGTTCACACCGGATTTATGGCGCAACTAAGGGCCGCATTTGTCTCCAGACCTTTTTATGGCTGGAAACTTGCGATGCTTCACTTCATAATCACCTTAGGGGAGTGCGCCGATACGCGGCGCTTTGCAAGAATAAAGGCGATATTACAATGGCTTCGGACAGACAGAATCTTCAGGACGCGTTCCTGAATCATGTACGTAAAACCAAGGTCCCGGTGACGATATTTCTGATCAACGGGGTGAAATTGCAGGGCGTGATCACATGGTTTGACAACTTTTGCGTGCTATTGCGCCGGGATGGTCAGTCACAACTGGTCTATAAACACGCGATTTCAACTATCATGCCGTCCCAACCAATCAGCCTGTATGAGGGCGAAGACGCCTCTTGATGGATCAAGATCCTGTACGCACCCGTGCCTGGGTGTTGCACCCGGATATCAAATCTGTCCGTAATCGCCGTGCGGCCACGCCTGCGCTGGCCGAAGGCGTCGCATTGGCGGCGGCTTTGCCCGATCTTGACGTGATCGGGTCTGACATCGTGCCCTTGCCAAAACCCCACGCCGGGGCGTTGTTCGGGTCCGGTAAGATCGCCGAGATTGCCGCGTTGCTGGCGGGTGAAGACATTGATCTGGTGCTGATTGATGGCACGGTTACGCCGGTGCAGCAGCGCAATCTGGAAAAGGCGTGGGACGTAAAACTGCTGGATCGCACCGGGTTGATCCTTGAGATTTTTAGCGATCGTGCCCGCACCAAAGAAGGTGTGTTGCAGGTCGAAATGGCGGCCCTGTCGTATCAACGGACCCGACTGGTACGCGCCTGGACCCACCTTGAACGCCAACGCGGCGGACTTGGTTTTGTCGGCGGTCCCGGTGAAACCCAGATCGAAGCCGACCGCCGGGCGATCGACGACCAATTGGTGCGCCTGCGCCGCCAGTTGGAAAAGGTGGTCAAAACCCGTACCCTGCACCGCGCCGCACGGGCCAAGGTGCCCTATCCGATTGTCGCCTTGGTGGGCTATACCAATGCTGGCAAATCGACCCTGTTCAATCGGTTGACCGGGGCTAAGGTGATGGCCAAGGACATGTTGTTCGCCACCTTGGACCCGACCATGCGCCGGGTCGAACTGCCGGACGGACCGCAGATAATAATGTCCGACACGGTTGGTTTTATCTCGGATCTGCCGACCGAATTGGTTGCCGCTTTTCGCGCCACGTTGGAAGAAGTTTTGGCGGCTGATCTGATCGTGCATGTGCGCGACATCAGCCATGCCGATACTGCGGCGCAGGCGCGCGACGTTGAGACGATCCTGACCACGCTGGGCGTCGATCCTGACCGGCCCCGGATTGAGCTGTGGAACAAGCTTGACCTGTTGGAGCCGGACGAAGCCGACGCAGCACGCACCCGTGCAGCACGCGAACCGGGAATATTCGCCATATCTGCGCTAAGCGGCGAAGGTTTGGATGATCTGCTGACCGAGATTGGAGACATGGTGCAGGGCACGCGCCATGAAGCTCAACTGAGTCTAAGTTTTGCCGAGGGCAAACAACGCGCCTGGTTATTTCAGCAGGATATCGTACAGCAAGAGACACAGACCGAAAAAGGGTTTGAGATCACGGTGATCTGGAACGCCAAGCAGGAAGCGCAGTTTTATTCGCTTTAACGACCCGGAAATAATCAGTTACGATGAATATATCCGTAGGGTCATCCTGCAGGCGTGCAGGTCTAACCCCCGTCAATCTGGCGCTGATAGTCCTCAGCGTCAAACCAGCCGAGTGAGGTGCGCACCTTATTGGTGCCGTCCAGCTCCCATTCTTCCCAACCCGTGACAACCACGTGGTTCTTGGTCTCGGCGTGGTGCCCCTCCAAGGTCCAGGCAAATAAGGCGTGTGCCCCGGCACAGCGCATCAGATCACAACGTATTTCCAGATCGGGGAATTCTGCGTGGAACCCAGCGGCCATTTCGGTGATGGCCTGCGTGCCCACCACCGCCTCGCCGCGGTTGATCGAAATCTGCCCGTCGGGGGCATAAAAGCCGGCGACCTCTGCGGGATTGCCGGAACTCCAGGCGTTGGCGTACTCGGATGCCAGCGTTTGCAGGATATCATTTTTCGTCGCCATTATTGCCCCCCAAAGGCTGTTGGTCAGATCACGTTAGCGCAGTTATCCATGTTCGTCGACAATTCTGACAGCTAAAGGGAAGTTGAGATCAATATTCCGCTTAGAACCGGGTTCAGGGTTGGGGCACCAGCCATGTCACCCCCACGGATGCAGCCCGCGCCAAATCAATGTCCAGCGACATCGGGATGTATTCGCCGCGTCGCCACAATTGCGCCAGATCGTCGTAATGACGCGACAGGAAATGCCCGGACTGGCCGGTTGACGTCACAAATACCGAACTGTCGGGATCAGCGAAATCATAAACCCCGCGGTACCCCGCCCCATGCACGTTTTCATATGGGTCGGGCCCGGTGCCTTTGGTCCGCCCGCGCAGCAGTGTATTGTCGCCGCCACTGGTCGATTGGCGAATGTTCACAAAATACCGCAGCACCGGCACGTGGCCCAGCATCGGATGATCATGGGTCGCTTGGTGCGCATCACCCCAGCGCAGGGTTTCCAATGCGCGGCCATATTTTTCACCGATCTGCACCAAGGCGTCATCCAGCGCCAGTCGGGCCATATCGGTGCAGGTTTCCAACGGCGCACTTTGTCGGATATCGCACCAGACCGACGCGCCATCAATATCGCGATAAACCCGTTCGATGAACAGCGGCTCTACATGGGTGAACTGATCTGCCAGTGCCCCCATCTCGTCGCCTATCAGGCGTTTCTGAAGGGCCCGCAGCCAGGCCGCATAGATCAAGGGTTCCGGTAGATGTTCATTCATCTCGCCGTTCCAGTCAGCCAGCAGGGCAAGGGCTATCTCGCGCTGGCGTGCTGGCGTGCCTTCGGGGGCTGATTGCCCGGTAAACCACAAATTGGCGCCGATCAATGGCAGCAATGAGCGCGCAGTGACCGAAACCGGATCAAGCTGCGCCTCGATGAAACTGTCACGCGTATGCACCTGGCGCGATTGCATCAGCCGCAACCAGCGAGTGACCCGTTGGCTATCGCCCCAATCATAGGACACATGGTTGGGAAACGGACGATGCAGCACCTTGTTGTTGGTATTGCCCAATATGCCGCCTTGGGGTTCGATAAACTCTGGATTGGCCGCATAAGGTGCGCGCCCCAGCCAGCGGTTTTGCGCCCGCCAACCCTGGGTTGGTAGGCGTCCTTTGCTTTGATGGCGCGGATCACGGCGCGGCACCATCCCGACCAGTTTCATCGCGATGGTGTTCTGATCCACCAGCGACAGGTTCTGTGACGGTGCAAGATAGCTTTCGCTGATGGCGATCGCCTCCCGCACATCCGACGCCCCCATCAACGCAATCACAGACGTCATCGAGGTATCCACCGCACTCAACGCGCTCCAGCTAAGGGCCACCACGTGGCCCGCCGGGGTCACCGCATCCAGGCTATAATGATAGCCGGGCAGAACCGGGCCATTCTCGCTCCAGCGTAGGGTAAGGGTGACTGGGGCCGCGTCTTTGACGGTGATGATCGAAGGGCGGGTATCAAATGGTTTATAGCCGTGTGGTGTCAGATATTCCTCTGGGTTTTCGGGGTTCAGTTTTTCGATAAACAGATCCTGGTCGTCCAGATACGACGCTGTCAGTCCCCAGCCCAACTGGTCCGACCGTCCGGTCAGAACCGCCGGAATACCGGGCACAGTCGCGCCAATTACCCCGCCGTGGGATAACTCAAGCCGCGTTAGATACCATATGGTCGGCGCACTCAGCGTCATATGCGGATCATTGGCCAGCAGTGTTCCACCCGAGGCCGAACGTGTTGGGGCCGCACTCCAGGCATTCGATGCCCCCGCCAGACCCCGGCGGGGGAACGGCGACAGGGGATGATCGGGCAGGGGTGTGGTGGCGGTGTAGCGCGGCAAATCACCAATCAGGCTGGCATATTCCGGCAAGGCGGCAATGCCAGTGCCGGGTGCATCCGGCAGGATATCCGCCAGACGCGCTGCGTCGTTCAGCAACAGCGAGGTGCGGGCGCGCAGCACCTCGTTTTCCAGATGGCCCGAGGATTGCAACGCCATCAGCTTGAGAATGGCAATCGAATCGGCTGGCTGCCAGGGTGCCACGGGGGCGTTGAACAGAAACATCTCGGGCGCACCGCGTCCCAGCGCTTTGGCGTTGATCTCGGCCAGACGGGCATTGACCCCGGCTGAATAGGCCTCGAGCGCGCCCAAAGCAGCACCTCCCTGGGCCTCTACCGAACTGCTGGCCAAACGGTACAGGTCCAACCGGCGCAACAGGCGGTCAATCGGCAAAGTGCGTGCGCCGAATACTTCGGACAGACGGCCCTGAACCGTACGGCGCATAATGGTCATCTGCCACAGGCGATCCTGCGCATGGGCATAGCCCAGACCGAAATACACGCCCCGGTCAGTACCCGCCAGAATATGCGGTACATTGGCGTTATCGCGGACAATTTCGACCGGCGCGTTCAGACCTGCGACCTCCAGCTTTTGCTCATATTCGGGTAGGGATTGCGAAGCCAGGAACCAGACAAACAAAGTCACCACCACAACGATTCCAACCAGCCCGGCGGCAATCCGCAACAGCCAGCGAAACAGTAAACTCATGGTGACGATCCTTGTCGTTTATTATTTCGATAAATCGCCGGTCCAGCGGGGCCAGGCGATTTCCAATGCTTCAATTGCCTGCTAAGCAGCTAACCAAGTTAATGCAAGATGGATCAAGGGGCAAGCACATGACAAAACTGGCGTTTCTGGGACTAGGCGTAATGGGATATCCGATGGCGGGGCATCTGTCGGCGGCTGGCCACGATGTAACGGTGTATAACAGAACCACGGCCAAGGCCGAGGCCTGGGTGGCGCAACATGGCGGGTCGCACGCGACCACGCCGCAGGCGGCGGCGAAAGACGCGGATTTTGTCATGGCTTGCGTTGGCAATGACGATGATCTGCGCAGCGTTTGCCTTGGCGATACAGGGGCGTTTGCCGGCATGGCTGCCGGTACGGTGTTTGTCGATCACACCACGGTTTCAGCCCGGGTAACCCGGGAATTATTTGCCGCTTCTGATGCGCTGGGCATCAGTTTTGTCGATGCGCCAGTATCGGGCGGGCAGGCTGGCGCAGAAAACGGCGTGTTGTCGGTGATGTGCGGCGGCGAGGCTGCGACATACGAGCGGGCCGAACCGGTGATGGCCGCCTATGCGCGCATTTGCCGCCGTATCGGTGACAGCGGCGCGGGGCAAATGACCAAGATGTGCAACCAGATCGCCATCGCCGGGTTGGTGCAGGGGCTGAGCGAAGCGCTGCATTTCGCCGATGCCGCCGGGCTTGACGGACGCGCTGTGGTTGAGGTGATCAGCCAGGGAGCGGCAGGCAGTTGGCAGATGTCAAACCGGTATGAGACAATGATCGACGATCAGTTTGACCATGGCTTTGCGGTTGACCTGATGCGCAAGGATCTGGGCATTTGTCTGGGCACTGGCGATGAAATTGGTGCCAGCCTGCCGGTCACGGCACTGGTCGATCAGTTTTACAAGGACGTTCAGAATATGGGCGGCGGACGGTGGGACACCTCAAGCCTGATCAAGCGGTTGAATACAAAAGGCTGAAATTGGCCTGTAGGGTGGGTGAAAACCCACGCAGCGCCTCCGGTTCGGCGGGCCCGGCGTGGGTTTTCACCCACCCTACAGGCAAAATTGATGGATCAGGTTGGTCGCTATGGTATGATGCGATTATACTTCGACCCTTCCAGCGTCGCCCCAACCTGGAACCCCGCCTGAGCAAAGATCGCCGCCAGCACCGGTGATCGCAAGGTGTTGGTATCCGCGCTGATGCTGTCGCCTTTGTCGGATATCACATAATCCAGTCCGGCACCGGCGGTCCAGCCACTGCCCCGGCGAAAATCCAGCAGCGCGTCTTCGGTCATGAAGAACAACACGTGGGCATATTGCTGCGCGCCGATTTGGAGGCCGCCGCTGACTTCGGTGTTCGAGTAATAATCCACCGTCACCCCGTCAACCTGCAACGCCCCGCGTCCAAACCCGCCGCCAATGCCAAAGCCGACCTTGGTCACCAAAGGCATGATCAACATGCCGGTGGATTTTTCGGATAAAGACACCGTGTTGGGAAACTCGCGGTACATTTCATCCAATGTTGCGTCGACCCGCGCGTCAATCTTTGCGGCTCCATCGCTGCCAACACCATTGCCACAGGCTGCCGTCAGGCCAAGCCCCGCCAGCCCTGAAAGGGCGAACCCACGCCGGGTAAATCTTGTAGTTTTCATGTTGATACCGCCTCGAATAGCTCACCTGATATAGCCGGTTAATCCGGCCTTGGCGCAACATATACGCCTATCCATGCGTTCTGTCACGCGTCATGCGTAAGGTATTCGGCAGGTTGTTGCCATGCCCAATGAATTTTATCGGGTCTTGTCCCTGTTACATCAGAGAATGAAATCGCCTTCGATCACTTTACTCACCCCGTTCAGGATAATCCGCATGTCGGCGTTGCCATCGCCGTCCATATCCACCAGAATGTTCAGTTTGGTGCCGTTTTTGGTGGTGGTCACACTTGGCCCGGTGCCGGAAAACCCGCTGCCGTCAAAAGTAAACGGTGTTGCAGTAAGATTGGACAGGTCGATATGGTCGACGCCTCTTTTGAAATCCTTGATCACGTCACTGGAACTGCCGGTTTTGCTGTCGCTGGCTTTGACAAATCGAAATGTATCGGCACCGCCGTTGCCGGTCATTATGTCCTTGGCCTTACCGCCAGTCAGCTTGTCGTTGCCAGAGCCGCCAAACATCGCGTCTTTGCCTTTGTTTCCAAACAAATTGTCGCGGCCACCTTCGCCACGTACCGTATCGTTTTGATTGCCGCCTTTGATGTAATCTTTGCCGCCGCCGCCTTGAAGGATATCCTTGCCGCCGTTGCCGTCCAGATGATCATTGCCGCCATTGCCGCTTAGTTTGTTGTTGGCGCTGTTGCCAACCATTGTGTCATGGCCGGACCCACCGATGCCGTTTTCAATCAGAGAACGGGCATCGCCATGATATTGCAACGCGTTGTAAATGTTACCATGCGCCTTTTCCCCCGGACCTAGCCCGGCAAGTTGGGCAGTGTTGAACAGTGATATCGCTCCGGGGCGCAGATCGACTACCATATTGGTTGAATAGGCTGACAGATCATAGGTGTCTTTGCCGCCACCGTCCCAGATCGTGGCAAATATCCGGTTGGCCCCGGGCGAGATCGCCGCCACCCCGTTGACCAGAGTGTTCCCCGAACTGGGATCCCAGGAATAGGTGGTGTTTCCGCCATTGGTTGTGAAATCTGCGCCGTACATATGTTGCAGGGCGGCGATGTCCAACATCATGAAACTCTGGGCATAGCCATAAGCTTCATTGGTATATCCACCTGCGGCCGACGCGCCGACAAATGACCGATACGACATGATGGTATATTCCATGGCATCATATTGACTGGGAACTTTACCAAAGGTCCCGTCCTCCTGCGAATGCTCCAGTCCCATGGCATGGCCGATCTCGTGCATGATGGTGATATGTGCATAGTCGCCCATCACCGGCGCAGAATAATCGATAACCGTGCTGAACAGCCAGACGTCGCCGCCTTCTGTCGATGTGGCCGGATGATAACCAACCGCAGTGTCGACGTCGAAGGGATCAAAGTCCGATTGGGCAATGCGAATGTGTGCATTGGTGCCGGACGTGAACCGCACATCCAGATTGGTGAACCCTTCGATCGAAAAACCGTCATTTGCGTTACCGTTTCCGGCATTGGCGTTCAAGGCATAATCAATCACATCATCCATCGCATAAGTGGTGGTGTGAAATCCGGTGTTTTCGCCACTGCCATAGCCGCTTCCGTATTCGGTGCTGGTGAGCGGGACACTGTAATAAAGTATCGCATCGCCCCAACTGTGGCTCGCTAGAATGCCGTCGATGAAGCCGGCCCCGGTTGCAGTGACGGTACTTATGGTGTGGTTGAATCCGGTCATTTCAATTTCCTTTTGTCAAACAAGCACTGTGAAAACCACTGTGAAAACAGCCAATCCGAACCCGGCCAGTATTAACGCCGCAATGGTCATATTGCTGCGCAGCGCAGCATTCACAAATACGAGACGAATTCAGTTTGTTGTTATTAACAGCCTGGAGGTTACCTAATTTGGTCGGACCGGTCCAGTGACGTTTTGATAATCACGTTCGTGCAGGTCAAACAGCCAGAGCGAAACCTATTTCTTACCCATTCAACAATCGGGCCGCCTCGGGCGCGAAATAGCTGAGAACACCGTCACAGCCCGCCCGTTTGAAGGCCATCAGGCTTTCCATCATCACCTTTTCCCCGTCGATCCAGCCGTTCTGCGCCGCTGCTTGAATCATCGCGTATTCGCCGCTGACCTGATAGGCAAATGTCGGCGCGCCAAACGTGTCTTTGACCCGGCGGCAGATGTCCAGATACGGCATACCCGGCTTTATCATCACCATATCCGCGCCTTCAGCCAGATCGCGCTGAACCAGCCGCAAAGCTTCGTCCGAATTGGCCGGGTCCATCTGATAGGTGTTCTTGTCCCCCGTCAACGCACCCGAGGCCCCGACTGCATCCCTAAACGGCCCATAAAAGGCCGAGGCGTATTTGGCAGCGTATGACAGGATCATCACGTTTTGATGTCCTGCGGCCTCAAGCGCTGTGCGCATCGCGCCAATGCGCCCGTCCATCATGTCCGAGGGGCCAATAATATCAGCGCCGGCATCAGCCTGCGCCACGGTCATCTTGACCAGTGCCTCAACGGTGGAATCGTTGATAATCTCGCCATCCACCACAAACCCGTCGTGGCCGTTGATATTATAGGGGTCCAGCGCGACGTCCGTCATCACCACCATATCCGGTGCGGCGTCTTTGATCGCCCGCGTCGCCCGGTTGCTAAGGTTCTCCGGGTCCCATGCCCCGGCGCAATCAGTGGTCTTCAGGGATTGGTCGATATAGGGGAATATGCAAATCGCCGGGATACCCAGGGCGGCGGCCTCGCGTGCCGCGTCCCCTATCAGATCAACGCTGCGCCGCACCACGCCCGGCATCGACGGCACGGGTTCTTCGACGCCTTCGCCGTCGCGCACAAATACCGGCCAGATGAAGTCATCTGGACTTAACGAATTCTCGCGCACCAGTGCGCGGATCGCGCCCGATTGGCGGGTCCGGCGCAGCCGTGCTGCCGGGAAGGTCGCAACTGTGGGATTCATAACGCAGACTCCTTGCACATCTGACCATTGGGTGGCATGGAATGGCACCGCTCACAAGGGGGCGAATGGCCCCGGATGTGGTAGGTGGGCCGAAACGAAAACCAGACAAGGTAAGGGCAGGGCTGTTGGACTTATATTCTTCGATCCTCGAACTGATTGACCTCAGGTCGTTTTCCAACCTGTGGTTCTGGATCGCTTTGGCTGTGACCTGGTCATCGGCATCACATTGGGTGCTGGGCGTGCCGTATGACATGATCACCCGCGCACGGCGCAGCGGCGGCCAGTCGCAACAGGATTTCGAAGTTATCACGCGGATCAACGTCAACCGCCTGTTGTACATCACCCGGGTGTCCGGCATCTGGATGCTTGGGTTTGCCTGCTTTGCCTTGTCGGGGCTGGTGGTGTTGGGGTTCTGGTATGACGTTGAGTTCGCTCAGGCTTTGTTCCTTTTGGGCTTCCCCATGTCGATGGTGTTTCTTTTGAACCTGTCCACCGCCCGTCGGATCAACGCCGAAGGCTGTTTGGGTGAGGCATTGGCCAAACGCATCAGCCGCTGTCGCCTGTACATCCAGATGATCGGCATGGTGTCGATCTTTGTCACCGCCCTGTGGGGTATGCTGCAAAACATGTCGATTGGCGCATTGGGTTGATATGCCCAAGCCCAAGCCCACGCCCACGCCCAAATCCGGCCAAATTTCTGTTGGCGGTGCGCCCGAAGGCTTTGACGCCCGCTTGATCCTTGACGAAGCGGCAAAATCGGGTCGGCCGGTGATGCACATCGCGCGCGATGACAAACGTCTGGCCGCCACGCGGGCCGCCTTGGCGTTCTTTGCCCCCGACATGCCCGTCTTTACCTTTCCGGGCTGGGATTGCCTGCCGTATGACCGGGTGTCGCCCAATGCCGACATTTCGGCCGCGCGGATGGCAACCTTGGCGGCCCTGGTGCACAAAATGCCGACGCAGTTCGTGCTGCTGACCACCCTGAACGCCGCCACTCAGCGGGTGCCTGCCCGCGCGGTTTTGCGCGAGGCCGCATTCACCGCCCATGTTGGCGACCGCATAGACGACGCGGGCCTGCGCAGTTTTCTGGTGCGCATGGGGTACGTGCAAAGCCCGACGGTTATGGAACCTGGCGACTATGCCATTCGCGGCGGCATCATTGATATCTATCCACCGGGCGAAGGTGGGCCGGTGCGGCTTGATCTGTTTGGAGACGTGCTGGACGGCGCGCGCCGGTTTGATCCGACCACGCAACGCACCACTGAAAAGCTGGATATGATCGAACTCGCCCCGGTGTCCGAAGTGATCCTGGACGAGGCCGCGATCACCCGGTTCCGCCAGAATTACCGGATCGAATTTGGCGCGGCCGGCACCGATGATCCGTTGTACGAGGCCGTGAGTGCCGGACGCAAACACGCCGGTGTCGATCATTGGTTGCCGTTCTTTCACGCCGACCTTGAAACCTTGTTCGACTATTTGCCCGCCGCGACCATCACGCTGGATGACCAGACCACACCTACCCGCCTGACCCGCTGGGAGATGATCGAAGATCAATATGAAACCCGGGCCCTGGCGATGCAGTCCAAATCGCGCATCGACAGCGTTTACAAACCATTACCCCCCGGTCAGTTGTATCTGGACGATGCGGCGTGGGAGGTTTGCGTGGGTGACCGCCGCCAGTTGCAATTCAACCCGCTGGCGCAGGCTAGTGGCCCTGGTGTGGTGGACGCAGGCGGGCGCATCGGGCGTAATTTTTCACCTGAACGTCAACAGGAAAACATAAGCCTTTTTGGGGCTTTGGCGGATCATATTAACGCAAGACTTGAACAAGGTCCGGTGGTCGTCGCCTCGTATTCCAAAGGCGCACGTGAACGTCTGGCAGGCTTGATCGAAGACGAAGGCATGGGCGAAACCATCGCCATAAGTGACGCGACAAGGCTGGGCAAACGCGGGCTGTACCTGGCTGTCTGGGCGCTGGAACACGGGTTCGAGGCACCGGGCCTGACGGTGATTTCGGAACAGGACGTTCTTGGCGATCGCCTGATCCGCGCTCCGAAAAAGCGCCGCAAAGCCGAGAATTTCCTGAGCGAAGCACAAAGCCTGTCACCCGGCGATCTGGTGGTGCATCTGGACCATGGCATCGGGCGGTATCACGGGCTTGAAGTGATCACGGCGGCGGGCGCTGCCCATGAATGCCTGTCGCTGGAATATGCCGAGAATTCAAAGCTGTACCTGCCGGTAGAGAACATCGAACTGCTGTCGCGTTATGGCCATGAAGAAGGGCTGTTGGACAAACTGGGCGGTGGTGCCTGGCAGTCGAAAAAGGCTAAGCTGAAACAACGCATCCGCGATATGGCCGAACGCCTGATCCGCGTCGCTGCCGAACGCGCCCTGCGCCGCGCCCCCATTCTGGAACCGCCCCCCGGCGCGTGGGACGCGTTTTCGGCGCGCTTTCCTTATCAAGAAACCGACGACCAGCTAAGCGCCATAAGCGATGTGATCGACGATCTGACCTCTGGCCTGCCGATGGACCGGTTGGTTTGCGGCGACGTCGGTTTTGGTAAAACCGAAGTGGCGATGCGCGCGGCTTTTGTCGCCGCCATGTCCGGGGTGCAGGTGGCAATCGTGGCGCCAACCACCCTGTTGGCGCGTCAGCATTACGCGACGTTTGCCGAACGGTTCAGGGGGTTTCCCATCGAAGTCCGGCAATTATCGCGCTTTGTCAGTTTGGCTGACGCCAATAAAACCCGCGAAGGTATGTCGCGCGGCACAGTGGACATTGTCATCGGCACCCATGCGTTGCTGGCCAAATCCATCCGGTTCCACAATCTTGGCCTGCTGATCATCGACGAAGAACAACATTTTGGTGTCTCGCACAAAGAGCGGCTGAAAGCCATGCGCACCGACATTCACGTATTGACCCTGACCGCCACGCCGATCCCGCGAACACTTCAACTGTCGCTCTCAGGTGTCCGGGATCTAAGCATAATCGGCACGCCTCCGGTGGACCGTCTGGCGATCCGTACCTATGTGAGCGAATTCGACGGCATCACCATCCGCGAGGCGTTGCTGCGCGAACATTACCGTGGCGGGCAAAGTTTCTATGTGGTGCCCCGGGTCAGTGACCTGCCGGAAATTCAGGCATTTTTGGCCGATCACGTGCCCGAAGTAACCGTGGTCACGGCGCATGGCCAGATGGCGGCGGGGCAGTTGGACGAGCGGATGAATGCGTTTTATGACGGTAAATATGACGTACTTCTAGCCACGACGATTGTTGAATCCGGGTTGGACATTCCCACGGCCAACACCATGATCGTGCACCGTGCAGATATGTTCGGTCTGGCGCAATTGTACCAGATTAGAGGCCGGGTTGGCCGCTCAAAAACCCGCGCTTATGCCTATCTGACCACACGCCCCCGCAAACCCCTGACGGTGACGGCGCAAAAACGTCTGCGTGTGCTTGGCTCGCTGGATCAACTGGGGGCAGGGTTCACGCTGGCGTCGCAGGATCTGGACATTCGTGGGGCTGGCAATCTGCTGGGCGAGGAACAGTCGGGGCAAATGCGCGACGTCGGGTATGAACTTTATCAATCCATGCTGGAAGAGGCGATTGCCAAGATTCGCGCTGGTGAAATGGAGGGGTTGGCCGAAGCGGATGGCCAATGGGCGCCGCTGATCAATCTGGGTGTGCCGGTGCTGATCCCGGAAAAGTATGTGCCTGATCTCGACGTAAGGTTGGGGCTTTATCGTCGGCTTTCATCGCTAACCACCAAAGTGGAATTGGAAGGGTTCGCGGCAGAACTGATCGACCGGTTCGGAGAATTACCGAAAGAGGTCAACACCTTGCTGTTGGTTGTGCGCATCAAGGCGATGTGTAAACGCGCAGGAATCGCCAAACTGGACGGCGGGCCCAAGGGTGCTACGATCCGCTTTCACAACGACAAATTCGCGTCACCCAAGGGGCTGGTGGAATTCATCGAAGATCAAAGAGGTCTGGCGAAAGTGCGCGACAACAAAATCATCGTGCGGCGTGACTGGAAGCTGGACAGCGATAAGATCAAAGGCGCCTTCGCGATTTCGCGCGATCTGGCTGCAAAGGTCAAAGCCGCCGGGGCTGGCGCAAAAGGATCGTCCAGGCCGTAGGGCCGGGTTCACCCAGCCCCACGGCATAATCGCGGCGACAAGGACTTAGTCCTGTTCGGCCATGTCATCCTCATCTTCATCGCCCTGATCGGCGATCCAAGCGACCGAGACCACTTCTTCGCCTTTGCCGGTGTTGAACACATTCACCCCACCTGCACTGCGCGAACGGAAGGAAATACCGTTTACTGGCACCCGGATCGATTGACCCTTTGAGGTGGCGAGCATGATCTGATCTTCCAGTTCGACAGGGAAAGACGCAACCAATTCGCCGCCACGCATCGCCTTGTCCATCGCCGCGACACCCATGCCGCCACGTCCGCGCACAGGGTATCCGTGGGAGGAGCTTAGCTTGCCACTGCCCCCTGCTGTGATGGTCAGGATCAGGTTTTCCGCGGCCCGCATATCTTCATAGCGTTCCTGAGTGATTTCGGTTTCTGTCGCAGGTGCCTCTTCGTCGGTCGGGGTGGGTTCCTCCGCCTCATCGACTCCGGCAGCGGCCCGGCGCATTTTGAGATAGGCGATCCGCTCATCCGATGTGGCCTTGAAGTGGTTGATCACCGACATGGAAACCACCCGGTCTGACCCGCTTAGTCGGATGCCGCGCACGCCCACGGACGAGCGGCTGTTGAACACCCGCACTTCGGTGGTTGGGAAACGGATGGCGCGGCCTGCGTTGGTGATCAGCATCACGTCTTCATCGTCCGAACAGATGCGTACATTGATCAGTTCGGTGCCGACGTGATCGTCTTCGAATTTCATCGCGATCTTGCCGTTGCGTTTGACATTGGTGAAATCTGACAACCGGTTACGGCGCACAGTTCCGGCAGATGTGGCAAACACCACCTGCAAATCGTCCCAATCTTTTTCGTCCCGGTCCACCGGCATGATCGCGGCAATCGAAACACCCGTGGGGATCGGCAGGATGTTGACCACCGCCTTGCCTTTGGCGGTTCGGCCACCTTGCGGCAAACGCCAGGTTTTCAGCTTATAGGCCATGCCATCGGTGGTGAAGAACAGAAGTTGCGTATGGGTATTGGCGACGAACAGGGTGGTGACCACGTCCTCTTCTTTGGTGGCCATGCCCGACACACCTTTGCCGCCGCGCCGTTGCGCCCGGAAATCGACCAGCGGTGTGCGTTTGATATAGCCGCCCGAGGTCACGGTCACGACCATGTCTTCGCGTTCGATCAGGTCTTCGTCTTCCATATCGCCGGACCAGTCGACAATCTGGGTGCGACGGGGGACGGCAAATTGTTCACGAACTTCACTCAGCTCTTCGCGAATGATGCCCATGATCCGCTCGCGACTGCCCAGAATCTCAAGGTATTCCTTGATCTTGCCAGCCAGTTCCCGAAGCTCGTCCGTCACCTCTTTGACACCAATCTGGGTCAGGCGTTGCAGGCGTAGTTCCAGAATCGCGCGGGCCTGGGTTTCGCTAAGATTATAGGTGCCGTCATCATTGGCGGTATGGGTCGGATCATCAATCAAGGCGATGTATTCCAGGATCGGCTGGGCCGGCCAGCGCCGCGTCATCAGTTTTTCGCGGGCTTCGGCGGCATCCGCAGACTGGCGGATGGTGGCGACAACTTCGTCTATATTGGTGACGGCCACGGCCAGACCACACAAGATATGGCTGCGTTCACGGGCTTTGCGCAATTCAAACGCGGTGCGGCGCGCGACCACATCTTCGCGAAAGTCCAGGAATGAGGTGAGGAAGCGACGTAATGTCAGGGTTTCCGGGCGCCCGCTATTGAGCGCCAGCATGTTGCAGCCAAAGTAGGTCTGCATTGGCGAGAAGCGGAACAGTTGGTTCAGCACCACCTCGGCGGTGGCATCGCGCTTCAGTTCAATCACCACCCGC
>DAOUQK010000347.1 GCA_030625695.1 Paracoccaceae bacterium
GCCCAGGCCATTTCTTCTGCATCAAGCGTTGCCGCCTCAAGCCCCAGATAGGTATCCCCGGCAAAGGCCAATGCCGCCGGACGGGTCACATCCGCACCCGGCTCATCCTGAAACACCTTGAACCGATCCCGGTTCAAACGCGCCAGATCAGGGCTTAAATTCATCAACTTTTGCAGGTCACCCAGGGTCAGATTACGCGCCGTCCGCGCAAGTCGCGCCGCATCCTTTGGAAACGCAGGTGCGCTCGCCTCGATATCGCGTTCCGCCCAATCCAGCCGCTTGGCCGGAGAAATAACAACCAACATCACAAATCTCCCTTACGTTCCGCCCCTATCCTGCCTCGCGCAAAACGTCCAGAAACGCCGCGCCAAATCGCTCTGCATGGCGTTCGCCCAACAATCGCTCCAACGCCTGTGCGTCATCGCTGCGCATCTGCGCCACCCGCGCCAATTGCGAGGCCGAGCAACTCATCACCTTATCAATCCCGTCGACACCACGCGTCAGCCCGGCCTGTGCCTGCAACAGTTGATCATAAACATTACCCGCCGCGCGCCCGGCCAGTTTGCGCCGTGCCGGGTGCATCACAGCACTTTCGCCATTGATCACCTCCAGAAACGTATCGCCAAACCGCTCCAGCTTTTTCGCGCCCACCCCGGCGATTCCAGCCATCTGATCCAGATTTCCGGGGCGTTTTTCCGCCATTTCAATCAGGGTCCGGTCCGGGAATATCACATAGGCCGGCACTTTCGCCGCCTCTGCCAGCGCCCGCCGCTTGGCCTTAAGTGCTGACAACAGCGGCGCGTCTTCCTCTGACACCAGCGCCTTGACCGCCGGCCGACGCGGCGCTTTTTGGATCGTATCAAGGCGCAAAGTTATGCTCGCCTCACCCATCAGGATTGGCCGCGCAGCTTCGGTCATTTTCAACGCGCCGTATCGTTCCGGGTCCGGCCGCACCAAATCATGCCCACTCATCTGCCGAAAAACCGCCTGCCACTGGCGTTTATCGTATTCCTTACCGACCCCAAAGGTCGGCAATTGATCATGTCGGCGCGCCTGCACCTTGTCGGTCTTATTGCCAACAAGAATATCAATCAGATGCCCGGCACCAAACCATTCACCGGTCCGCAGAATCGCCGACAATGCCTTGCGCACGGCCTCGGTCCCATCAAAAACCTCGGCCGGCGTGTCACACAGATCGCAATTGCCACACGGCTCAGACTCTTCACCAAAATACCCCAACAATACCTGCCGCCGACATTTCAAAGCTTCGGCCAGCCCCAGCAACGCATTCAACCGCCCATGGTCGGCCACCCGTCGTTCCGGCGGAGCCAGTCCTTCGTCGATCTGGGTTCGGCGCAGACGGATATCCTCAGGGCCAAACAGGGTTAGCGTCTCGGCTGGGGCACCATCGCGGCCCGAACGGCCAATCTCCTGATAATAGGACTCGATGCTTTTGGGCAGATCGGCATGCGCCACCCAACGGATATCAGGTTTATCCACGCCCATGCCAAAGGCGACCGTGGCCACCACGATCAACCCATCCTCGCGGGCAAAGCGTGCCTCAACGATGCGCCGGTCTTCGGCGTCCATCCCGCCGTGATAGAAACACGCCGAATGGCCTTCGTCGCGCAACGCGCGTGACAGCGTTTCGGTCTTGGCACGGGTGCCGCAATAAACAATGCCCGACCGCCCTTTGCGGGCTGCCGCAAACTGCAATATCTGCGCGCGCGGACCGTTCTTGGCGGTAAAGGTCAGATGAATGTTGGGCCGGTCAAACCCGTGCAGAAAGATGCGCGGGGGCATGCTGTCAAACAACTTTTCAACAATTTCATCGCGGGTTTCCGCATCCGCTGTGGCGGTAAACGCCGCCAACGGCACATCCAGCGCCCGGCGTAGCGCCCCGATCTTCAGATAATCAGGGCGAAAATCATGGCCCCACTGCGACACACAATGTGCCTCGTCCACCGCAATCAGACTAACGCCAATGCGCCGCAACATGCCCATCGCCGACCCTGCCGCCAGCCGCTCCGGCGCAATGTACAACAGCTTCAACCGCCCCTCTTCCAGGGCTTGCCACACCATCTCGGTCTCTTCTTCGGTATTTCCCGAAGTCAGCGCCCCGGCACAAACACCCGACGCCTGCAATGCCCGCACCTGATCGCGCATCAGGGCAATCAGCGGTGAAATCACCACCGTCACCCCCTCGCGCATCAACGCAGGCAACTGGAAACACAGGGATTTCCCACCCCCCGTCGGCATGATTGCCAGCACGTTTTCGCCTGCTGCCACGGCGTCGACAATCTCTTCCTGACCCGGTCGAAAACTGTCGAATCCAAAAACATCACGCAAAAGCGGGCCCGGGTCGTTCATGTACCAGTCATATGCTCAGGGGGCCTTACCTAAAATTGTATCTATCTGCTCTCACCAAGCACATTCACACACTAAGAAATGGTGAACAAGGGCGCAAAAACGCACCCCGCTCGCCCTTCATCTCGCAAAATAAACTCAAATTCCAAACCTCACCCCTTACGCAGGGTTTAGTAAAAGAACGCCGCATTATTCCGCAGAATAATCCGCAAAACCACGATCGAAATCAGTACCGCCAAAGGCGCCACATCAATCCCGCCCATCTGCGGCAGGGCGCGTCGGATTGGCGCATAAAGCGGCTCTAACAAACGGTTCAGCCCATACCAAATCTGCGCTACAAACTGTTGTTGCAGGTTCAGAACCTGGAAATTAATCAGCCAGCTCATCACCACATGGGCAAGGATAAAGAACCAGACCACATCCAGCAGCAGATTCAGAATTTCGTATAGGGACGCCATGGTATTACCTCTTGTCGAACAGCCCTTCACCTAAGCGGCGCAATGCCAAAGGGCAAGGGGGCGCACAACGACCCACTTGATTAGATAAGCATTCCCCTGTCATAGTCAGGTTAACAAAAAAAGAGGGCAGGGCATGGCAGAGGTTTCTTTACGCAAACGCATATGGGGCTGGTGGTTCTTTGATTGGGCCAGTCAGCCATACCACACGTTGCTGGTCACTTTCATCTTTGGCCCCTACTTCGCCGCCGTCGCCGCCGAGCATTATCTGGCGCAAGGCATGGACCCCGAGGCCGCCAAAGCCGGCGCGCAAAGCATCTGGGCCATGTGCCTGACAGTCACAGGCCTGATCATCGGTTTTGGTGCGCCGTTTATTGGTGCATTTGCCGACACATCCGGGCGCAGGATGCCTTGGATCGTGGTGTTTTCGATCATGTATGTGGTCGGCGCGGGTGCCCTTTGGTGGACCTTACCGGACGGGTCCAACATGCTTTGGGGGCTGTATGCCTTTGGCCTTGGCTTTATCGGCGCGGAATACGCGCTGATTTTCATCAATTCGCAGTTGCCAGACCTTGGCGCCCCGGAAGAGATTGGCGAGATTTCCGGCTCGGGCTTTGCCTTTGGCTATGCCGGCGGTCTGGTCACGCTGATCATTCTGCTGCTGCTGTTTGTTGAACAGGGCAACGGCAAAACCCTGATCGGGCTGGACCCGGCACTGGGACTGGACGCCAGCCAGAAAGAAGGCACGCGCATTGTCGGCCCGCTCACCGCCATTTGGTACGCCGTATTCATGATCCCCTATTTCCTCTGGGTGCGTGAAA
>DAOUQK010000354.1 GCA_030625695.1 Paracoccaceae bacterium
TCGAACACGAAATCCGTCTCTGTCTGAGTTCCCGCGTCCTCTAGGGGCTCGGCCTCAACCTCAACCTCATCTTCAGTTGGGCTGGATTCAAATTCAAACGGGGTTTCGCTAATTTGCTCTTGCAGGTCAGAAACCGCCGCAGATTCAACTTCAGGTTCTGTATCTGGGACTGGCACCAGCAAGGACGGAGTCAGCACCAACCGCGTCGGTTTGGCTGGCGGTGCGATCGAATCAGGCTCAGGAGCCATTCGGGGTTTCCCCCGGTGTTCGTCGCCAACAAGACGACGAATAGAGGACAGAACGTCCTCGATTTCCACATCGGTTACAGGATCAGACATTTATTGTTACCACTCTTGCCTCAGAGCAATGTGTAGCCGATTCAAAGGATTCTCACAACAGATAGTAAAAATTGTTACTGATTGGCGCGTCTTTTACCCATCGCTTCGAATACCCGGTTCAGGGCGCGGCTTTGACGGCTGATCTGCGCCGGGGAATCCTTGACCAGATTGTAATAGATCGTCGGGTCATAAATCTGTACCGCCAGATGCAGCCGTTCAGCCGTGAGCAAGCCCTGACGCGCCAGTAATTCATAACTAGAGATCGACCGCTCGGCCAAGTCGGAAATACGCGCGGTTTCAGCGTTCAGCAGTTCCTGTTCAGCTGTCAGCACATCCAGAGTGGTGCGTGCGCCCAAAGTGGCTTCTTCTCGGACACCATCAAAGGCAACACGGGCGGCGCGAACCCGTTCGTTCGAGGCCACAAGGCTGGCGCGCGCCACCTGCAGGCGAACAAACGCGTCGTTCACATCCTGCGCGACATTGCGCTGAACCGTCAACAGATTGGCGCGTTCACCGTCGCGCGCCGCCATGACCCGGCGTATGTTGGAGGCGAGTCTGCCGCCTTGATAAATCGGCTGGCGAAAAATCAGGGCGGCGTTGGCATCGCGTGAAAAAGATGGGCTGTTGTAGTTTTCCGTCACTCCAACACTGACACCGAAGCTTACGGTCGGCCCCAGGGATTTTGAGGTTTGAAGGATGGTCAACTCGGCCGCCGCAACACTATGTTGGGCCGACAGGATCAGCGGATGGTGGCGCCGCGCAAAAGCCTGTGCCGCGGCAATTGAGGCAGCGGTTTGAGGCAAGGCAGGCTGACCGGCCAGAACCCCGGGCGCATGGCCAACAATATTGGTATACTCGGCTTTGGCGTTGACCAGTGCCCCGCGTGCATCCGCCAGGTTGCTGCGCGCCGCGGCCAGACGCGATTCAGCCAAGGCCACATCGGTTCTGGTGACTTCGCCAACGTCAAACCGGTCTTGCGCCGCCTGCAGTTCTTCGCCCAGAACCCGAACATTATTCAGCGAAAGGGTGACATTCTCACCCTGAAGCACGATATTCAGGTAGGCAGCAACTGCGCGTAACAGCACTTCCTGTTCAACGTTGACTAAGGTCTCCCGAGTCGCCAGAACCGTTTCTTTTGAGGCCTGCACGCCTAATTTGGTGGCCCCCCCGTCGTACAGCAGTAAATCAAGCGTCACACCGGAATTGATACTGGTCCTTTGGGTCGAGGTATCGGGCGAAAATAGAGATCCGGGGCTTTGATTGAAACTCCGGGTGATATTTGTGGTCCAGTTGATGATTGGTCGCAACAGAGACACCGAATTTGCCACACCTTCGTCCGCCACCCGCAGCAAGGCGCGGTTCTGTTCCAGTAAACCGCTGGAATTATAGGCGCCGACCAATGCGTCGGCCAGGTTTTCAGCCTGGGATTGCGTGGCAGCCCCAAGGCCCAGCCCAGCAGCCAAGGCAGCAGCCAGAGCCGCCATAACGATGGATTTTGGCCCAGAAATTCGGGTCGCTTGCATGTACTTTCCTCCAGACCTACACGGATTTTGAGGTGCGCCCAAAACCCATATGGTCAGTCATTTCTCCGGCTGGCTTAGGTCCGGTTGGCAGCCTGTATCTTAGAGCGCAAACGCGCCTTGTTTTTCGAACCCCGGCAAAACCGGCGCCCCTGCGTTGAAAGCAAACCGCCAGGATATAACATCTCCGGTTTTATAACCGATCTGCACCGTGCCCAAGTCACCTTGCATGAATATACATGCAATCCGTCCACCATCTTTCAACTGATTCTGTAGAATCTCGGGCAATTCGGCCACCCCGCCTTGTACAATTATCACATCATACGGCCCATGTTCCGCCGCCCCTTCGGTCAAAGCCCCGACATGCAGAATGGCATTGTCAGCGCCGGCCCTCGACAGCAACTCCTGCGCCTCGCCCGCCATTCGCGCGTCTTCCTCAACGGCAACAACCGCCTGCGCCATACGCGCCGCCACTGCCGCAGAATATCCTAATCCAGTGCCGATATCCATCACCAGATCGCCACCGGTAATATCCAGCGCATCCAACATCTTGGCCAGTGTACGCGGTTCAAGCAACACCCGGTTCGGGCCGATCGCCAGGTTCTCGCCGACATAGGCCGCCTCTTGCTGAGCATCATCGACAAAGGTTTCGCGAGCAATGGTCAGCATCGCGTCAATAATCGGAAATTTGGTCACGTCCGACGGACGAACCTGAGTGTCGACCATGATACGGCGGCGGGCAGCGAAATCTGTCATAACTAAACTCATTTGTTCAGGTGTTTTACCGGTTGTGCCACATCCCTGCGGCCCGGGCAACGGCTCTTGTAGATCATTCACCCAACCATACCCTTGCGACGGCCAATAAGATCGTCTAGACGCCGATACGCACCATCGGCAGGCGAGTTGGCGGAGTGGTTACGCAGCGGATTGCAAATCCGTGTACACCGGTTCGATTCCGGTACTCGCCTCCATTTACTTCTAAATCAGTGACTTAGCTTTCAGGGTGATTAAGTGCGACACTTAGTGAGGCACAAACCCCATGAAGCTGTCGGCATACCTGAGCCTGTCCCGTCACGGAATCTACTACTTCCGCTGGCCCCTGCCTTGCCATGCAGGCAACAAGCGCCAATCCATCAAGGTGTCCTTGCGCACACGCTGCCCAGATCAGGCTGGTGATCTTGCCAGATTTCTTGCATCCTGTGGGCGAATTCTGAGGGACAACAGGGCATTGGCACAACTAAAGCGAAACGAGATACGCGATAAGGTGCAATCCTACTTCAAAGCACAGCTAGACCAGTATCTTGACTGGCTGGATCGACGGGACCTGTCTCAGAACGCATTGGCTGATGCCCGCGAGGAAATGCTAGACCACGATTGCATGGTCGATCTTGAGTCTGTGCATCCGCAATATCTGCCTATCGCTCGCTTCAAGCGAAAAATGGAGATTTCAGACGCGGATTGGGACGCCAGCTTGCCCCGAATTGCAATTGAACTGCGCAAGGGTCGCCGGGACATGCTCAGGCGCGTTCTGGAAGCCGCTGAGAGCCTTGAACACTACGCCTAGAC
>DAOUQK010000390.1 GCA_030625695.1 Paracoccaceae bacterium
AGCCTGTATCTGCTGGAATGCCAGTCCGCCTCTTACGCGGCTCTGGCCTGTAACGAGGCCGAAAAAGAGGCCAACATCAAGGTGATTGATTACCGGATGATCGGCCCCAACGGACGGCTGTATCTGGCCGGGGACGAGGCCGAAGTGCGCAATGCCCGCGACGCCGCCGAGGCGGCCCTTCGGGCAGCAGGGGCGCATTGATGTCAGAGTTGCGACAACTGATACGCGAGGTTCTGGTTGAGGAACTTAAGCGATTGCCGGGTCAGGGGGCCGGGCTGGACCTGGTGCCCTCGGCAACCGAGGAACAGGTGGCAATCCGCTCAAACGCCGATCTTGCGGCTTTTGTGCAGCGCCTGATGGGGGCGGCACAGGACGGGCGGTTGCGCGCCGACATTCTGGAGGGGCGGCATGTGTTCCGGCTGGCCGAGACGGCCCCGCAACAGGCCCAGGCGCATCAACCGCTGGCCCCGTCACCACAGGCACAGGCCGCAGTCCGATTTGAACGCGGCATGGTGTCGGAACGCGACGTGGCATCACTCTCGCGCGAAACGACCCGCATAGACATCGGTAAATCGGTTAGGTTCACACCCCTGGCGCGCGACGAATTGCGTCGCCGGGGCATCACAGTTGAAAGGGCGCAGGCATGATCAAGGGTCGGGTAACGGGGCGGGTTTGGTCCAGCAAACATATTGATACCTTGCCGGGCGGGGCGCTGTTGCAGGTCACGCTTGAGGATGGTGCCACACTTATCGCGCTGGACCCATTGGGGTGCGACGAAGGCGAACAGGTGCTGGTCACCCAAGGGTCAGTGGCGGCGGGCTATTTCACCAAAATGAAGGCATCCGTGGATGCCCTGATCATCGGATCAATCGACGAGACATAACCGGGCCTTATCGCCCATTCACAAGAACCAGAAACCTAAAGGAGAACCACCATGGCCAGTCAGGCAATAGGAATGATCGAAACGCGCGGCTATGTGCCCGCATTGGCAGCAGCAGACGCAATGGTCAAAGCAGCCAACGTCGAAATTGTCGCACGCAACGAAGTTGGCGGCGGTCTGGTGTCGGTGGTCGTCACCGGCGACGTAGGTGCCGTCAAGGCCGCAACCGAGGCAGGGTCCGAAGCGGCCAACCAGATTGGCGAGGTAGTCAGCATTCACGTGATCCCGCGCCCGCATTCTGATCTGGGCAAGCATTTCTCGGCCATTACCGGCAAGTAAGCCAAATTAGGACAGGCGCCATGAGCGAGCTTAGAGTCTATCTGCCGATCAACGATTTGCAGCCACAGTTTGCGGCGTGGCTGTCATCGCCCACCCGCGCGCGCGGGTATCCGCCTTACGAAGGGCAGAACTCGCTTATCATCGAGGTGTCCCCGGCGCTTGCGATCCACCGCATTGCCGATCTGGCACTGAAGGCAGCGCCGGATATGGAGCCGGGTTTGTTGTTCACAGAACGCCAGTTTGGCCTTCTGGAGCTGCATTCGGACGATATGAAGGAACTTGAGTCGGCGGGTAAGGCGATCCTTGCCGGGATAAATGCCAAACCCGGCGACCAGTTGAAACCAAAGGTGCTGTATCAAGACATCATCGAGGATCTTTCGGATCAGCACGCGATTATCCTGAACCGGTCCCGTGACGCGTCGATCCTTGTTCCGGGTGTGTCGCTGTTGATCTTTGAAATGGCTCCTGCGTTGTTTGCCTGTATGGCAGCAAACGAGGCCGAGCGTGCCGCCCCTGGCGCGGTGTTGAATGATGTGCAGATGATGGGGGCGACAGGGCGGATATTTATGTCCGGAACCAGCGAAGAAATGCATCAGGCACAAGCGGCGATCATTGCCGCCCTTGCGTCGGTAAAGGGGCGCAAAGGATGAGTGACTGGAAAACAGCGTATCGCAGTTTCTATTACCGCAACGCCGATGCCCCGGATGACATCAAAATGGTGCCTGACGAAACGGCCCTTTTGGTGGTCGATATCCAGAACACCTATCTTGAAGTGCCGGACGATGCGGCCGAGGCCGCTGCATGGGAACCGTTTTTCAAACGTATGAATAGCACGGTCATCCCCAATACGGCCAAGCTGATCGCCCAGGCGCGTGAAACCGGGGTCGAGGTCATATTCGCCCGGATCGCCTGTTTGAAACAGGATGGGCGCGACCGATCACTCAGCCAGAAGAAACCGGGCTTCAATTATCTTCTGCTGCCCAAAGACAGGCAAGACAGCCATGTGGTTGAGGCGCTTGAGCCCGGCGCGGACGAGATCACCATCATCAAGACCACCGACAGTGCGCTAACCGGAACCAACCTGCGGCTGATCCTGCACAATATGGGGATCCGCCATGTGATCGTCGCCGGGATTTTCACCGATCAATGTATCAGTTCCACGGTGCGTTCCCTAGCGGATGAGAGTTTTGAGGTGGTCGTGGTCGAAGACTGTTGCGCCGCCGCGACTGAGGCGCTGCACCGGCACGAGTTGGAAGTGATCAACATGATCTACTGCCACGTTGTACAGTCGGAAGACCTGGCTGGATTTTTGTCGTAGTACACTGACTAATCGTCAAGGCACCGACGCCGAGTAGATATCGGACACGCCGCGTAAGTCTTTCAAGTCTCAACCCGAGGCTTCGTGCGGCATTCTCTTTAACGATTTTCACCGTAATATATTGTTTTACATAATCTTTCCTGTAATTCTTGAACCGACCAAGTGCAATCATTACTCGTCCAATGCATCCAACAGCGCCTTGATACCGGCCTGCAACTTTGACTTGGACAGGCTGGAAAAGTCACGGTTCAGACGTAATTCAATCCGCCCATCTGAGGCCAAAACCCGTGCCTCACCCTCGGGTCAGCGTTGCTGCCAATTCCGCAGCTTC